>JAZSQW010000111.1:0-7595 GCA_045538205.1 Candidatus Avigastranaerophilus sp.
TACAGCTGATGCTAACGGACCAAAACACTTAGAATTGTCTTTATCAAGAGCTAAATTCGAGGAACTTTCTTATGACTTATTAGAAAGATGTAAAAAACCTGTTGAACAAGCAATTAGAGACGCTGGTATTTCTAAATCAGAAATTAACGAAGTTGTTTTAGTTGGTGGTTCAACTCGTATTCCTGCTGTTCAAGCATTAGTTAAAGAATACACAGGTAAAGAACCAAACCAATCTGTAAACCCTGATGAAGTTGTTGCAGTTGGTGCTGCTGTTCAAGCTGGTGTTTTAGCTGGTGAAGTTAAAGATATCGTTTTATTAGACGTAACTCCTTTAACATTAGGTATTGAAACTTTAGGTGGTGTTTCAACTCCATTAGTTCCAAGAAACACAACAATTCCTGTTTCAAAATCACAAGTATTTTCAACAGCAGAAAACAACCAAACTGCAGTAGATATTCATATTCTTCAAGGTGAAAGACCAATGGCAAGAGATAACAAATCTTTAGGTATGTTCCGTCTTGAAGGTATTGCTCCTGCTATGAGAGGCATCCCTCAAATTGAAGTAACATTTGATATTGACGCAAACGGTATCGTTAACGTTTCTGCTAAAGATAAAGCTACAAATGCTGAACAAAAAATCACTATCACAAACTCTTCTAATTTATCAGAAGACGATATCGTTAGAATGGTTAAAGAAGCTGAAGCTAACGCAGAAGAAGATAAAAAACATAAAGAAGAAGCTGAAATCAGAAACAATGCAAATAGCTTAATTTCTTCAGCTGAAAGAATTGTTAAAGACTTCGAAGGTAAAATTGCAGAAGCTGATAAAACAAAACTTGAAGAACAAAGAAAAGCTCTTGAAGAAGCATTAAAAGCTGAAAAACCTGCTGATGAAATTAAAAAATTATCAGAAGATTTACAACAAACAATGTATGCTATCTCTCAAGCAGCATATTCACAAGTTCAACAAGAAGGCGCACAAAGTGCAAACTCTGAAAGCGCTTCATCAGAATCAGCAAACAAAGATGATGATGTAATTGACGCTGAATATACAAAAGAGTAGCGAAATTCCGGACGGATAAAATCCGGTATGCGAGAGACAAAGTGAGGACAGCGATAGCGAACGAACGACTGTCTCGAGCGAAAAGGAATTTCAAGAAGCGGATTGCGAGCTGAGGCTGAAAAATGGAAATGATGAGTTTTCATTTTGAACGCCGTTAAACGTGAGTGTTCAAGACGGCGACAGTATAAATTTAAAAAGGGGTAGGAATTTTCCTATCCTTTTTTATTTTATAAATATAATTTGTAGGTCAGGCACATTGCCTGACAAAATTTTAAACTTTGAGATTCTTCGTTTCACTCAGAATGACATTATCGTCATACTGAGGACAACGTCCGAAGTATCTCAGTGACTTTGAATAATAAATAATGAGATTCTTCACTTTGTTCAGAAAGACAATATATTTTTTATTCTTTCCAATAAGGTTTAAAATTGATTGCCTGATTTAGAATTTCACTAAAATCGCCATTAAAATTAATAGCTCTATCATCAATAATTATGCTTGCATAAGGGTTTTTAATATTAGTTACATCTTTTATATATTTATCTAAATTATATTTTTTTAACCATTCAAAAGTTAGTTCTTTATTTCTTACAGTAAAAATATGTATTTCATAAGCACTTGATAATTTAATTAAAAAATCCTCTGCATTATCTTTGGGTTGGGGGATTACATTTGCGTTATATTTTCCATCATAATTATTAAGAACACCATCTAAATCTACAAGTGCTATTTTAGGCATATTATCTCCTTTTACCCCTGTATCTTGGGGTGATTTGTCCAATAATACCATTATTATTAAAATTATGCAAAAAGATTCTGAACTTTTATATCAAGCAATAAGCAGGGTCATTACCAAAGTACGAGAGTCTAAAGGTATTAAATATACAGATTTTTGTTATGGTAATGATATTCCTATGACTACTTATGATTCTATAATTAATGCTACTGTACAATCTTCTTTTTATAATATTTCGAAGGTTGTTAAAGCTCTTGGTTTGACATATGAGGAATTTGGTCAATTGTTAGATAAAGAATTACCTAAAGATTATTTTATTGAAAATTAAATATATTAAAAGAGCTAATTGGTATCAATTAGCTCTTTTATCTAAAATTCCAAAACTAACTAACTTTTAAGCAACAATATTAATATTTTCTCCTGTTTTAAAATCTTTAATAATTCCAATAGTATTTTCTGCTAAGCCAGTTACTTCGTTAATAACGTGTCCTGCGCTGTCACCATATGCTTTAACTAATTCAGCATCTTTTACTTTTTTATCGCCTTTTGCGCTGATAATATCACATTTATTAGAAGTTGATTGGGTTGAAATATCAGAATCAACTTTTAAATTGCCATTCATTTGTTCTTGAATGAAATTCATTTTTACCATAATTAAACCAGCTTCTTCAGGTCCAGCAGTAACTAAATCACGTGCTAAACAGCTTTGCGCAGCTGATAAACTCCAGTCAGAATTTCTTACTTCTTGGTTTTTTACGTCTTTTTGTGCATTTTTAAAAACATCGTTAACAAAATTTCTTTCATCTTTTGTTACTATATTTTGGTAGCCTAAATTAACACTTTGCATCATAATATTCTCCTTTACATTCCACTTCCGATACTTATATAAAAATTTTCAAAATCGTAAAGTGCTTAAAAAAGAAGAAATATTAAAAAAAGTTAATAATTTTAAAAAAATACTCCTGTTTTCTTACTGGCTAAAACCGTAGAAAAGTTATATAATACACATATTATGGTTAATAAAAAAGAAGAAAAATTAAATCAGTTAGAGCAAGCTCATTTGGATTTTATATCCACAGTTAGCCATGAGCTTAGAACTCCTTTAACAAGTATTAGAGGTTTTGCCGATACTTTATTGTCTTCTTATGATAGATTGACTCCTGAACAGAGAGAAAAGTTTTTGTTTATAATTAAAGACCAATCAAATAGATTGATAAAGCTTGTGGAAAATCTTTTAACCGTTTCTAAAATGCAATCTGATAAGGAGTTAATGGTATATAAAACTGTTGATGTTATTCCTTTTGTAGAAGCAGTAGTGCAAATGATAAAAGGTCAGTATAAAACTCATAATTATGTTTGTAATTATGAAAAAAATCTGCCTAAAATTTTGGTTGATACTGATAAATTTCAACAAATTTTGTTAAATTTAATTGATAATGCTTCTAAATATTCACCTGAAAATTCAACGGTTGAAGTGAATGTTGGTCAAAACTATAAAGAGAATATTTTATTTATAAAAATAAAAGATAATGGTTGCGGAATAAATCCTGAAGATATTGATAAAATTTTCAACAAGTTTTCAAGAGTTGATTCACCTTTAACAAGAAAAATTCAAGGTAATGGCTTGGGGTTATATATCACTAAAACTTTAGTTGAAAAAATGAATGGCAAAATTGAAGTTGTAAGTAACGAAAAAGGTAGTGAGTTCACTATAACTTTCAAAGTTGCGACAACAGAAGATAGTATTAAAAAAATAAAAGAGTAGGTTATGCTTACAAAAGTTGTATTAATTATTGATAAAAGAAAAGAACAATCAACAAAATATAAAAAAATATTAGAAAACAATGATATTTCAGTTTTTGTTGCTGATAATTTTGCAACTTCTTTAAATTTAATGAATGAGTTTGAGCCTGATTTAATTCTGATTTCAGATAGCATTGACTTTGATGTTAAAGAAGCAATAAAACAAATAAGAGTTTTAACTTATAACACACGTCCTGCTATTGTTTCATTATCAAAGTCTAACCATATTCAAGATAAGATAGATGTTTTAGATTCAGGTGCTGACGATTTTTTAAGTGAACCTATTAATAATGAAGAATTTAAAGCAAGAGTTATTGCTCATTTAAGAAGAAATTTTGAGATTAGTTTTTCTGAAAAAACAATGTTATTTAACTCAAAAATTTCTTATAAGATGTTAAAGCGTACTTTAAACAGTCAAAAAAAATGGGCTATTATGCTTATTGATGTTGATAATCTTAATTTCTATAAAGAAATTTATGGTGAATTAGCAACAGATAAATTGCTTCAAACATATTCTGCTATTATAAAATCAACGCTTGATAGTAATGATTATATTGGTCAATTGGCAGATGAAGATTTTATTGTTATTACAAATAATGATAAGGCTGAAATAATTGCTAATTATTTGGTGCACGCATTTGATACTGTTATTTCAAAATTCTATTCTGAAGCTGATAATAAACGTGGGTTTATTTTTATGCACGGTGATGATAAGGCCGAAGATAAGGTTAATTTAGTATCTACAAGCATTGGTGTTATTTCTAACGAACATAAAAAATACACAGATGTAAAACAAATAATTAGTTCATTGATTTCAACTCATAAACTTGCAAAATATAAAAATTGTTCTGCTTATGTAATAGAACGTCCAAAAATTTCTGCTGATAATGCAGTTGAAGAAAAGGTAGAAAATAAAAATATTTTAATAGCAGAGCCTGATGAGGCATTATCAATTTTGCTTGAAGCAAGTGCAAGGTTGCAAGGCTTTAATGTAAAAGTGGTTACTGAGTTTGATGATATCTTTTATGCGATAGAAAACTTTGATCCTGCTGTTATTATTTTAGATGCAGGAAGCTCAGAAACTTTAAAAGGTCTTGAGGTTTGTAAAAAATTGAAGTTTGAAACTCCTAATTTAAAATCAAATATTATTTTTACAACAACTGTTCATAATAAAGAAATGGTTTTAAATGCAGGGGCAGACTTATATCTTCCAAAGCCATATGAATTATCTGTAATCTTTGGTTGGATAAAAAAATTCTACGAAAATTATAATGAATAAGGAGAAATATATGATAGTTAAGGTAGAAAACAAATCGATTCTTGATATAGAAGCCGATATTATAGTTGTAAATCTATTTGATGGTGTTAGACTTCCTGGTGGAGTTACAGGTGTTATAGATAAAGCTTACAATAATGTTATTTCTGATTATGTAATAGCCAAAGATAATTTTACAGGCAAATATGGTGAAATTTATCAATTGCCTTTAGTAAACGAAAATAAAAAGATTTTAGTTGTTGGGCTTGGATCTTCAGCTGATTTTTGCTTATCAAAAATTAGAGATTTAACTGCAAAGGTTGTTAGACAATATAACGGAAAAGCAAAGAAAATTGTTTCTATATTACATGGTGCTGGCATTGCAGGTTTATGTGCTAAATGTTGTGCTCAAATGATAGCAGAAGGTGCTATTAGTGGTACTTATGCTTTTGATAAATATAAAACAACTAAAAAAGAAAATACTATTGAAGAATTTATTATTGCAGAAATTGATTATGAAAAATATGAAAAAGCAAAAATTGGTGTAGAAAAAGGTATTATTGTTGCAAATTCTGTTAATAATGCAAGAGATTTAATCAATGAATCATCTCAATATTTATATCCTGAAACTTTAGCTAATTATGCAGTAGAAAATTCAGGTGTTAAAACAACTGTTTATAATAAAGAACAAATTAAAGAAATGGGAATGGGTGCTTTCTTGGCAGTAGGTCAAGGTAGTGTTCACGAGCCTAAATTTATTCATATGGAATATAAATGTGAAAACCCAACTAAAAAAATAGCTATTGTTGGTAAAGGTATAACTTTTGATGCAGGTGGGTTAGATTTAAAACCACCAACATCTATGTTAACTATGCGTGATGATATGTCAGGTGCTGCAGCTGTTATTGCAACAATGCAAGCAATTTCTCAATTAAAACCAAACGTAGAAGTTCACGCAATTATTGCAGCTTGTGAAAATATGCCATCAGGCAGTGCATATAAACCAGGTGATGTAATTATTGCTAAAACAGGCAGAAGCATAGAAATAGATAATACAGATGCTGAAGGCAGAGTTACTTTGGCTGATGCTTTGGCTTATGCCGAAGAACTTGGCGTTGATGAAATTATTGATATAGCAACTTTAACAGGTGCTTGTATGGTTGCTTTAGGTTCTGTTGCAACAGGTATTATGGGCAATAATGATGAAAAAGTAAAAGAATTTATTGAAGTTGGTAAGAAAACAGGTGAAAGATTCTGGCAATTACCTATGTTTGAAGAATATGGTGATAGCTTAAAGAGTGATATTGCTGATACTAAAAACACAGGTGGTAGAATGGGCGGCGCAAGTGCAGCAGGTATTTTCTTATCTAAATTTATTAAGGATACACCTTGGATACATATTGATATAGCTGGTACTGCTTTTGTTGAAAAACCAACATCAGAAGGCATTAAAAATGCAACAGGCGTAGGTGTTAGAAGTTTAATTAGATATATAGTAGGTTGTTAAATAAAAAGGGGAATGTTAAAAAATTCCCCTTTTTTGTGCTTTTTCATATAATTTTCAAAAAGGGGTTATAAGAATGACAGTTTTATTGTTTTTATTAATATTGTTTTTATTTTTTTGGATTTTAGGTTTGGCTGAAAGATTGTCAAAGAATGAAGAACAAATTAAAGACTTAAACTTTAAATATGAAGGTTTATTTAATAGGATTTCATATCATAAAAAAGTTGTAAAACCATATGAAAAAGAAGAAATTATTCAGCAAAAAGAAGAAAAAGAAGATGTTGATTTTGTTGAAATATATGAAGAAATATGCGAAAAAGAGGAGTATGAAGAATCTCCTGTAAAAGAAGTTGATGAAGAGTTATTTAATGGAATAACAGAAGAAAAATTTGCTCGAAATGATGTTAAAAATTCAATTCAAACTAAAAATTCTTTGGAAAGTTTGTTTTTGGGTAACATATTTAACATAATAGGTGGTGTGGCTATAATTGTTGCTTTGGGAATATTTATAAAAACATTAAGTGATTATATTCCGTTCTTAAAAACAATCGTTGGAGCAATAACTGGTTTAGGTTTGATTTGGGGTAGTTATAAAATAAATGATGAAAAATTAAAAATGTATTCTAAGATAATGTTAGGTACAGGTTTTTCTGTTTTATTTTTAACATTATTTTTAACAACAATGTTATTTAAAACAATTTCAATAGGAGTTTGTGCAAGTTTATCCATATTACTCTTGTTTTATGCTTATTACATTTCTCATAAAGAAAAATCTATTTATATGATTATAATTACATTGATTGGTGGCTATTTAAATGCAGCAATGTTTTATAATATGAATATAAGTGGTTTATATACATTTGCTTATTTAATGTTTTTAAATTTGGCTTCAATTATCTTTGTTTTAAGAAATTATGATAAAAAAATAATAAATATAATTAATTTATTGATAACAACTATATTTTGTTTAATTACTAAAGATTTAAGTTTCGTTTGTCCGATAATTTTATGGTCTGTTTATTTGTTCGCAGATTATATAATGAGATGGCAAAACCCTAAAGACTATGATGTTTTAGGTATGTTAAATTGGCTTAATTTAGGTTCTATAATACTTTTAATTAAAACAATTTATTTAAATTCTGAATCTTTATATCCTATTTTTATATTCATAGGCTTATGTATTATTTATGATTTATTAATTTGTATAAGTATTATGTATAAAAAAGAAAAATA
>JAZSQW010000053.1:0-21666 GCA_045538205.1 Candidatus Avigastranaerophilus sp.
GTTAAAATTAGATTAAAAAGATTAGGCTATAAAAAGAACCCTGTTTACAGAATAGTTGTGTTCAACTCAACATCAAAAAGCCAGGCAGCACCTATTCAACAATTAGGTTTCTATAATCCTAAAACAAAAGAAATGCAGTTAGATAAAGCTGCGGCATTAGATTGGGTATCAAAAGGTGCTCAACCAACTGAAACAGTTAAATATTTATTAGATAACTGTAATGAAGATGGAACATTAAATTATAAAAAGAAAACAACTGAAAAGTTGTCTAAAAAAGCTCAAGCAAAATTAGAAGCTGAAAAGGCTGCAGCAGAAGAAGCAGCTAAAGCAGCAGCAGAGGCAGCAGCTTCTGCAGACGCAACTGAAGAAGCAGTTGAAGCTTAAGCTTATAAAATAAATTTTACAGGGAAAGAGAACACTTATTTACCGCTTTAACAAAAGCGGTTTTTTTTATGTATAATTTTCTTGAGGAAGCAAAATGACAGCAGTAGAAATATTACTTTTATCTATAGCTATGGCAATTGACGCGTTAATTGTTAGTTTTTCTTATGGGTTGATAATGGATAGAAAACGATTGTTTTATTCGTTATTGCTTGCGAGTTCTTTTGGATTGTTTCAATTTTTAATGCCTATTTTAGGATGGGGATTATCAAGCGTTGTATATGAATTTTTATCTAAATATTCAAAATTTGTTGTTTTTATTGTTTTTATGATGTTAGGCTTAAAGTTTTTTAAAGATTGTTTTGATAAAGAAGAACAGGCAAAAATTACCTGTTTATCTGTGGGCTGTATTCTTGGATTATCATTTGCAACAAGTATAGATGCTTTAGCGGCTGGTGTAAGTATTAAGTTTGAAAATATGAGAATATTAATGCCTTCTATTTTCATAGGTGTTGTTACTTTTATTTTATCTTTCTTTGGTTTCTGGAGTACTAAGCTTTTTAAAAAATTACCTAAAAAGATTGTTGGAATTATTGGTGCTTTGTTATTGATTTATTTGGCAATAAAAGCGATTTTATAGAAAAATAATAAATAAAGTATTGCGAAAATAAAATGTTTGGGATAGTATAGAGTGGAAGTGAAAACTTCGTTCCTTGCGGAAGTAGCTCAGCTGGTAGAGCGTCTGCCTTCCAAGCAGAATGTCGCGGGTCCGAGTCCCGTCTTCCGCTAATTAAATTTTTCGAGTCATGTATGGCGGCATGGCCAAGTGGTAAGGCAGAAGCCTGCAAAGCTTTTATCCCCCAGTTCGAATCTGGGTGCCGCCTTATGTTTCTTTTTGCTCAAGATAAAACATATAATTAGTAAACATTTTTTTTAAGAAATAATATTCTGTATATTTAAAGAAAAATACTACATTTAATTGACGTCAAACATAAGGAAAAAATATAAACTTATAATTAGTTATATTTATAGTTTTATTACGAAAAAATATAATTTGCCCATTTTGCCTAATATGTGTAAAATGAAAAAAGAAACTTATTCGGAATAAAGAGTGAGAGATATGGTGGATAACGAAAATAGATGGGAAGAGATCGAATATACAGACGCTGAAAACGGCGCTAATTACGATGTTTCCGATGTTGATGATGAAGAGTACGTTGATCAAGGTTATGATGATGACGGCGCTCAAGAAGAGTATGATGAAGAATATGAAGGATACGAACAAGACGATTCTTCTCAAAAAAAAGGTAACAGTTCTGTAATGTTGTTACTTTTGTTAATACTTTTTATTTGTATTGGTGTTTTTGTTTATAAACAAAAACAAAGTGCAAATGTGGTAGTAAATCAGCCAGTACAAGAAACTGTTGCTCAACAAAGTCCTGATTCAACTGAAATGGGAGATTATTTCTTTAATGAAGCAAATGGCGAATCTTCTGATATGATGAGCGTTAATTTTGATGATAAAGGAAATACAAATGTTGTAACTCAAACAGATAAAGGGGAAGAAGTTGCAACTGTTACAGAAACTCCTTCAGCTAATGCAGATGTTAATGTTAATGGTGAAGAAGAAAATGCAATTATGGTTTCATATTCACGTCCAGTAAGAATGAATCCTTTTAAACCAACTGATGAAAATAAAGGTAAAGGTGGAAATTTAAATAATTCTGGTTTTGAAATTGTTGAACCACCTGTTGCATCTGTTCCGGATGAAAACTTAACAAAATTATTACAAACACAAATTTCAGGTATTTTATATGATGAAGAAAGCCCATCAGCAATTGTTAACTTAAATGGAATGGATCAATTCGTTAAAGTTGGTGATAATGTTGGTGGATATTTAATTGAAGCTATTTCAAGAAATCAAGTTCAAATTAGTTACAATAAAAATACTTATGTAGCTTCAGTTGGTGAGTTATTCACAAGAGGGTCTTTAGAACAAACACAAGCAGTAGTAAATTTAGAAAATAAATTTGCTGGAAGAAATAGAAATAATAATTAGAGGAGTTAAACATATATTATGAAAAGAAGTTTGAAAAACATATCAAAGTTAGCAATGATAACAGGATGTGTATTGATGTTCGCAAATGGAATGGCGAATTCAGCTCCTCTTGTTTATGATGTTAATTCACCAGCTATTAGAACAGAAAGCTCTGCTTCTAATAAAATTCGTTTAGAGGGTGACGTTAATTTTAATGATTATGATCAATTGGTAAATTTGAGTTTGAGAAATACTGATGTTCAACAAGTGTTAAGAATGTTTGCTGATAAAGCTGGTTTGAACATTGTATTCCACTCTTCAGCAACAGGTACTGTTACTTTAGATTTAGTTGATGTTACTTTAGAAAATGCATTTAAAATGGTAATGCAAATGACTAATTTAACATATGTAATTAAAAATAAAACAATGATGGTTGTTGCAACAAATGAAGCTCAAAAATTAAATATTACAAAAGATAATGTTTATATTTTACCTGTTAAGTATTCAGATGCTGTATATATTGCAGATTTCTTAAATAAAAATATATTTATGTTGAATGCACCAGGTTTATCATATGGTCCAATTGTAACAACAAATTCAGAAAGAAATGAATTGTTGATTTTTGGTTCAGAAAATGATTATTTGATGGCTAAAAAGATTGTAGATAAATTTGATGTTAAACCAACATTAACAACATATAGAGTAAACCATACAACTCCATATGAAATGGCTAAAATGGTTTGTGAAACATTGTTTAGTTTGCCATATGAAGGTAAGAAAACATCTTCAGGTAGAGCAAATGCTTCAGTATCTTCTTCTTTAGATTCTACTTATAAATTAGAAGGTAGAACAAAAATCGAAGATGGAACATTAGGTGCTGGTTCTATTGCTTGTAGAGTTAAAAGTGGTGTAACAGCTAACTCTTTAACATCATTCCAATCAAAACCAACAATGACTGTATATGTACAACCTGAACTTGGCACTTTAACTTTAGTTGGTGGTACAGAACAACAAATCGAATTAGTAAATGATTTTATTGTTCAAAATGATAGAAAACAACCACAAGCATATTTAGAAATATCTATTATTACTTTGAGTGAAGAAGGTTCAAAACTTTTTGAAAATACTTGGAATTTTTCAAGTAAACATTTGGACTTAAGTTTTAATTCTGAAGGAAAAACAAGCGCTCCTATTTTTTGGAAAGGACACGCTTCAAATAGTGGTTTATCTCAAACAATTAATATGTTGATTTCAAATGAAAAAGGTAGAATGTTAGCGAATCCAAAAATTGTTATTACAAACGGTAAAAAATCAACAATTGACTTGACAAAAGATTATGTAAAAGACGTTACTGCTCAATTTATGGCTGCAGGTAGTGGTGGTACAGCTAACCAAGTACAAAAGACATATAATATAGAAGAAGATGCTGGTATTAAAGTAGAAGTATTGCCATTCATAAGTCCAGATGGATATGTTTCTTTAAATATTAAGCCTGAATATGCTGAAGTATATGATACAAAATATGGAGAAGTTAACGGCGAAAAATATGAAGCTGCAACTTTATTACAAAGAAATAATTTAGACTTAAAGAACGTAAGAATTAAAGATGAAGAAACACTATTAATTGGTGGTATGATTACAAACGAAGAACAAAATATCGTTTCTAAAGTGCCTATTTTGGGCGATATACCTTTAATTGGTTGGTTCTTTAGAAGTCAAAATAAAAAAATGGTTAAGAATGAAATGTTGATGTTAATCACACCAAGAATCATTAAAGATACAGAGGACGTTGCTGATTTATAGGGAATATTGTTTTAATGGCAAGCCAACTAATAGAAAAACTTAAACCATATATAGACGTATCACTAACTTCAAAATTTGAAGTTAGTGATATGGAATATAATTACTATTTACCAATATGTATTGAAAAGAATGCAGTTTATGTTGTAACTGCACAGGTTAGTTTGCCTGATGAAATAGCAGAAAATATTAAAGAAGTTGCTAATATTGATAAAATAAATGTTAAAACAGTTGCTTCAACAAGTTTTTATGATTTGATGTCTTATTATAAAACTTTAATTAACTATTCTGAAATTGAAGAAGAAGAAATTCATGAAGAAATAAAATATGTTGATGAAGTTTCTTTAGATGATGAACGTTTTACTATTGATTCAACACACTTTGATGAAGGTATTACTATAAAGTATGAGGACGATGAACCAAGTTCGTTAGATTCCGAAGAAGAAAAACCTTCTTATAATAGTGAAGAAAATGTTGTTGATAGATTCAATAATATGAAAATTGGTGAAGTGTTAGTTGAATTAAATTTGGTAACAAAAGATCAGATTTTCAATGCTTTAGTTCAATCTAAAAAAGAAGGTAAACCTTTAGGTACAATATTAGTTGAACAAAATATAATTACTTTAGAGCAATTAAAAATGGCATTAACAGCTCAACAAGGTTATGAAGCTGTTACTACTGAACAATTAAATGTTCCTGATGCTGTATTAGCAATGTTGCCAGAAGAATTTATTAAATCAAGTAAAGTAATTCCAATTAGCTATGATGATAAAGTTTTAGTTGTTGGTATGGTTAATCCAAATGATAAAAGAGCAATTAATGAAATTGTATTCTTAACAGGATTAAAACCAAGTATTTTAATAATTACTCATTATGAGTTCCAAATTTGTATGAACAATTTGTTCAATGAACAAAAGAAATCTACAAATAAAATTATTAGAAAAATTGAAAAACAAGTTTTGGCGTACGATAGAGAAGAAACATTATTTGAGCAAGCTCAAAAAGAGTTAAAAGATGATTCAAATATCGTAGTTAAATTTGTAAATAAAATTATTTCTGATGGTATTGATATGAAGGCGTCCGATATTCATATCGAGCCACGTTTAGATGGTTATGTAGTTAGATATAGAAAAGACGGTATTTTAAGAGAAATTTTAAGATTACCTGCAAAAACAGAATCTGCTATTTTAACTCGTTTAAAAGTAATATCAAAAATGAATATTGCAGAGCACAGAAGACCACAAGACGGTTCATTCTCTATTACATATAAAGACAAAGACTATGACTTCCGTATTAATACTTTACCTGTTGGTGAAGCAGAAAAGATGGTAATAAGAATTTTGGCTCCTGCTGTTTCTATGGCATCTTCAAAAACAGAGATGGTATTGCAAGGTGCTTCAAAAGAAGAGATGGAATTGATTAAGAAAATGGAATCTGTTCCAAACGGTATTATTTTAACAACAGGTCCAACTGGTTCTGGTAAAACAACAACATTATATACATTATTAAAAGCTATAAATGATTCTAAAATTAATATTACAACGATTGAAGACCCTGTCGAAATTAGAATTGACGGTATTAATCAATCGCAAATTAATGCAAAAGCAGGTATTACATTTGCATCTTGTATGCGTGCGATATTAAGACAAGACCCTGACGTTATATTAGTAGGTGAAATTCGTGATATTGAGACTTTAGAAACAGCTATTTCAGCTGCGTTAACTGGTCACTTGGTATTATCAACACTTCACACAAACTCTGCTGCATCAACAATTACAAGGTTAATTGATATGGGTGCAAAAGATTATTTGGTTTCTTCAACATTGGTAGGTATTATTGCACAACGTTTGGTAAGAAATTTATGTCCACATTGTAGAACACAATATTTCTTAACTAAAGAAGAGGCTGAGTTAATATTTAACGGTACAGACAAAGAAATAGAAGAATTTATAAAGACTCCTGTGTATAAGCCAAATGGTTGTGATAAGTGCAACTTTGAAGGTTATTCAGGTCGTTTAGGTGTTTATGAAATAATGCCTATTACAAAAGAAATAAAAAGACTGATAGCACAAGGTGCTCATGATATACAAATTGAAGAAGCTGCTATTGGTACAGGAATGAAAACTTTACATCAAGCATGTTTAAAACATATTGTAGATGGTAAAACTACAGTTGATGAGTTCGTTCGTGTGCTTGGTCCGGTAAAAGAGTGAGGTTTGAAGCATTATGACTAAATTTATATATGAAGCAGAAAAGTGGAATGGTGAAAAAATAAAGGGTCATATTGATGCTGAGTCTCAAGCTGAAGCACGTATGCGTATTAGAAATATGGGTTATAAAATCCATTCTATAAGAGAGTTTGTACCTGGCAAAGATGTAAAATCTACAACTTTGCAAACATTGTCTTTAAAGGAAAAAATCGATTTTACGCAGACCTTTTTAACGTTGAATAAAGCTGGTTTGCCAATTATTGAAAGTTTAATATTTATCGAAAAAGACGCAGGTTCAAGACCTGTAAGACTTTTGGCTCAAGAAATTAAAAAGCAAATTATTGCTGGTTATACATTATCTGATACTATTGCAAAATATCCAAACTTATTCGGTCACGTTTATATAGGTTTGGCAAAAGCGGGGGAAGATTCTGGGGACATTGATAAAACTTTCGAACGTTTAATCAGTTTGTTGGAAAAACAAGGCGAAATTAAAGGTAAAGTAATTTCTGCTTTAACATATCCAGCATTCGTTGTATTACTTGCTATTGCAGTAGTTCTTGTAATGTTAATGTTCGTATTCCCAGCATTCAAAGAAATGTTTGATTCTACAGGTAAACAACTTCCTGCAATTACTCAATTTTGTATGGATGCAGGTGAATTTCTTAAAGATAAATGGCCACTTATACCATTAGGTATTGGTGCTTTTATTGGTGTTGCTTCTTATTTATTAAAATGGGAACCATCAAAAAGGAAATTAGATGAAATATTGTTAAAGTTACCTATGATTTCAGATCTTGTTAAGGCATCTGCTTTCTCAAACTTTTTAACAGTATTACAAATTGCATATGATGCTGGTATCCCTATTATCGAATGTTTATATTTGGCAAGAACAACATTAGATAATAGTGTAATGCAAGATGCCATAAGATTATCAATAAAGAAGATGCAAACTGGTGCTCACTTATCAGATGCTTTAAAAGCAGCTAATTTGTTCCCTAAAATGATTTTGTTCATGGTTTCAACAGGGGAGCAATCTGGTAGATTAGGTGAATTGATGTTGCAATGTGTATCGCACATTGACCAACAGTTAGACTTGATTGTTGATACTTTAGGTAAGTTAGTAGAGCCGATATTATTGATCTTTATCGGTGTGTTAGTTTGTTTCTTGGCTTTGGCGTTATACTTGCCATTGTTCCAATCATATTCATTGTAGTGAAAGGATATTATTTTATGAAATTAAATGATAATTTTGAAGATTCAAATGGATTTATAACAGGAATATGGTCTGAACGTGTTTTGGTAGTAACAAAAGATTATCAAATAAAAGGTGATGTATTCATGCCAAAAACAGGTAGAAAAAACAGAGTTCTATCTGATATATTGAATGGTTCAAAAAGATTTGTTGCGATAAAAGATTGCGAAGTAATTCATAGAGAATTCCCAAATAGAAGGGCAGAGACCCATGAATTCTTACAATTGAACTTAAATTCAATTATTTTATTAAGACCATTAAAAGATGAATAAAATACTTGCTTTTAAAATATGTTTATGTAAATATATAATCACAGAGAGAGAGAATAAGGGCTGCTAGCTCAGGTGGTTAGAGCGTACGCCTGATAAGCGTAAGGTCGATGGTTCGAGTCCATTGCGGCCCACCATAAAAGAGACAATAACTTGTTATTGTCTCTTTTATTTTTTGATATTAATTACGCATTGACGAGAACCATCACAAAACTTTGTTTTGTTTAATTCAATAAGTAACAAATATTAACTTTAAAATGGAAACAATCTCATTTGTATGTTATAAATTAAATAAGGGGATATTGGTTCAGTGAAAAAGCTTTTATTATTAGTAATTTTTTGTTTTATGAGTTTGCAAGTGCAACCAATTTTTGCTGATGTTATTAGATTGAATAATGTTGAAAAAAATACGTTAAAACTTTCAGAAAATAAACTAAAAGAAACTAAAAGCCTTGTTTTAAAAGATAGAGATGTTGTTGCAGATTTAATAAAAATGCAAAAAGAAGAAGAAGTTAAAGATATAGAACTTTTATGGAATGCAACAATAAACAATAATTCTTTAATTAAATTCACTATGAACAAATTAAACATGCCTGAATCTCAAAAAAGATTGCATTCATCAATAATGGCAAAAAGTTTGTCTTCATTAATTTATGGTGCAAGTTTTATTCCTATGTTTGCTGGTTCTGATGTTATGATGCAATCAGCGGCTTTTTCTGCAGGTAGATTAGCAAATAATTATCTAAACAAAGATGCTCGTACTAACCAACAAAATTCACCAATTTCTGATACTGAGTTAATTCAATTAGCAGGTACAATTGAAGAATTACAAGAAAAAATTATTTCATCTTATTATGAATATAAAGGTGCTTTAAATAAGTTGAAAGATACTCGCTCAAGAATAATTCTTTATAATAAAAATTATTCTGAAGCATTAAAAAACAATTATGTGACAGAATTGGTTGTTTCTTCAGCATTATATGAAGAAATGCAATTACAAGAATATAAGCAAGAACAAGATGCTAAAAAGTATTATTTATCATTAGAACGTTTAGCAGGTAAAGATGCTGTTGATAGTTTAATATTATCGCAATATGCATTAAAAAATGAACTTATAAATACAGAAAAGATTAAGAAAGAATGAAGAAATATTTATATCTACTAATATGTTTATTTATAACAGCTCAAACACTTAATGCAGAAACGTTAAGTGATGTTGAAAAGCCTAAAAAAGCAGCATATAGATTAGGTGTTTCTTATGATTTAGAAAAACCATATAAAGTAACAGATATAACTAAAAGAGAAAAAGAAAAAACAGCTGCGTATGAAAAAGAATATATTAAAAATTCTACATATGCTGATACAACTTTAAAAGATTTGTCTAATGAAATTTCTAAGCTTTTAACCATTGAAAAAGAAGAAATGTTAGAACATATACAAATTCTATGGGCAGGTGCTGCTTTAAAAAGTGAAACAATTAAGTTTGCACTATATAAATTATCAAATCCTGATGCAGATAAGCCTAATCAATCTATAATTAAAAAAATTATTCGTCCTTTGTCATCTGTTTCATCAATTGCAGGGGCAGGATTGGGTGATCCTTTTAGCGCAACTGCTGCTTTGGTTAGTGGACATTTTTTAAATTCATTGTCATATAACGACAAAGATTTAAATTATAAATATACAAAAGTTACTGATGCAGACATGATTATGCTTATTACTAAGGTTGATAATCTTCAAAAGAAAGTTGTTGATAAATATACTGATTATGTTACCAGTTACAATTTATTGACTATGATGGAAAAAAACATTAAAAAGCGTGAAGAACGATATAACGCTAATATTTATAAATCTGATGAAGAACTTTTAGTTGCTGATGCGTATTATAGAAGCGCCATTGATAATAAAGCAAAATTAGAATTAGAATTTTTGGAAATAAGAGCTGCCTTAGAACAACTTGTTGGAATGGAAGCTTTGATAGAATTTGAGAAAAAATTTATTAATAGATAATTATCTTGATTTCTTCTTATTCCCTTTTTGTTTTGTTTTTAATTCTGGAGTTGTTTTAATTTTAGAGTTCATTTGAATTCTTTTTACAGAATGAACATCTGGTAGTGATTGGAAAGCACTTATTACCGCATTTAACGATTCAATTCCATTTACTTCTACCCCTAAGTCAATAATACCAACTTTTTTAGAATAATTTGTTTTTACATTCGCATATGTGATATTTGTATTTGTATCAGCAGCTTTTACTAAAATATCTTTAAGCATACCTAATTTATCAACGCAGTTAATTCTGATAGAAGTAACATACGTTTTATTATGAACTTCTGTATTTCTCCAACTAATTTTCATTAGTCTTTCTTCTGGTATTGTATCTAAAGAAGGACAGTCAATTCTGTGGATAGAAACGCCTTTTCCTCTTGTTACAACACCAACAATCATTTCACCAGGTACAGGTGTGCAACATTTAGCAAAAGAATATAACATGCCTTCTAAGCCGACAATTTCGTCTTTATAATGGCTTTTCTTTTTAGTTGAAATGTATTGTTCTTGTTTTTCTTCTTGTGGTTTTTTGATTTTACTTGTAACTTTAGAAATAGTAGTTTCACCGCTACCTAAAGCAGCAAATAAATCTTCTATAGAAATATAATTTAAAATTTTGGCTATATCTAAAAGCTCACCACTTTTAACGTGTTCATCAAAAGCTAATTTGCCAAGCTCTTGTTCTAACATTCCACGTCCAATTGAAATATTTTCTTCTCTGTTGTGTTTTTTGAACCATTGACGAATTCTTGATTGCGCTTGTTTTGTTACACAGAATTTTAACCAATGTAATTTTGGACAACCTGTTTTAGAAGTAAATAATTCAACAATGTCACCATTTTTTAATTTAGTATCTAACTGCGCAATACGTCCGTTGATTAAAGCACCTGTTGTTTTATAACCAACTTCAGAGTGAATTCTAAATGCAAAGTCGATAGGAGTTGCATTTAGTGGTAAATCAATAATATCGCCCATTGGAGTAAAACAGAAAACTTGGTTTCCAAATAAGTCTAATTTAACTTTTTCAACGAATTCATTAGCATTAGAAGCTTCTTTCTCAAGCTCAATCATTTGATGCATCCAAGAAAATTTAATGTCATCTTCTGATAGTGCATTTACAGAGCCGCTTTCTTTATATTTCCAATGCGCAGCAACCCCGTATTCTGCAACCTTGTGCATTTCTACTGTTCTTATTTGAACTTCAAGTGGTTTTTGTTTTGGACCAATAACTGATGTGTGTAATGATTTATAACCATTGCCTTTTGGCATAGCAATATAGTCTTTAAATCTGCCAGGAATAGGTTTGAAAAGTGAGTGAATTATACCTAAAACTTCATAGCATTGACGTTCTTTATCTACGATAACCCTTACTGCAGTAATGTCGTATAAGTCATTGAACGCAACATTTAGTCTTTGCATTTTTTTGTAGATACTGTAGTAATGCTTTGCTCTGCCTGTAATTTCTGCTTTTACTTCGTTTTGTTCTAAGCTTTCTGATATTTCATCAATTAAAAGTTTTACTGTATTTTCACGTTCTATTTTCTTTTGTGCAACTAATTTTGCAATTTCAAAATATTTTTCTGGATTTAAGTATCTTAAAGATAAATCTTCTAATTCCGCTTTGATTTTACCGATACCTAATCTATTTGCTAATGGAGCAAAAATATCAATTGTTTCTTGCGCTATTCTTGTTTGTTTTGCTGGTGCCATGTAATTTAAGGTACGCATATTATGTAATCTATCTGCTAATTTTAATAGAATTACACGAACATCTTTTGCCATAGCAACAAACATTCTTCTAAAGCTTTCTGCTTGGCGTTCTTCTCTTGATTTAAATTGGAATTTATCCAATTTAGTAACGCCTAAAACAAGGTTACATACATCTTCGCCAAATTTTTCTTTTAATTGTTCTGCTGTTATACTTGTATCTTCAATAGTATCGTGCAAAATAGCAGCCATTAAGGTATGTTTATCTACTTTTAATGTGGCAAGAATTTTTGCAACTTCAATAGGGTGAATAATATATGGTTCTTCGCTTACACGATATTGTCCATCGTGTAATTTTTCTGCGAATTTATATGCATCATAAATTTCTTTTATGTCACTTTCTTGGCGTTCTTGCTCTTTAAGAATTTTGGCAAGTCCGGCAAATATATCTTCTTTTTCCATTATATTATTCCTATTATGCATTAATTTTACACTTTATTTTTATTTTTTTCTACAAATTTAGTAAGAATACTGCAATTGATGTATAATAACTATATGAACAAAAATTATGATTTTTTAACACAAACAGATAAAGGTATTATTTTTTCTGTAAAATTAGTACCAAATTCAGCATTTAGTAAAGTGGTTGATTATACAGATGAATATGTGAGGATAAAAATATCTGCTCCTCCTATTGAAAATAAGGCAAATAAAGAATTGATTAGTTTTTGTTCTAAGTTATTTGATATTAATAAATCAAAAATACAAATTGTATCAGGTGATAAATCAAAACTAAAAAAAGTTTTGTTATCTGAAACAAAAATTGATGAAGTTACACAAAAACTTATGTTTGTGCTAAACTCAATAAATAAATAGGTAAAGGGAAAAACAATGTTAACATTAATTTGGATTATACAAATAGTAACTGCAGTAATTTTAATATTATTAATTTTATTACATTCACCAAAAGGCGATGGTTTAGGTGCAATTGGTGGTGCTGCTAATTTATTTACTTCACAAAAAAGTGCAGAAAAAGGTTTAAATAGAACAACTTATATTTTAGCTATTATCTTTTTAGTTTGTTCTTTTATTACAGGTTATCATTTGTTTAAATAAAAAATTTTATTAATAAAAAAAGAGAGAGGTTTTAGCCTCTCTCTTTTTGTTTTAATTAAACACCTGTTGAACCAAAACCGCCTTCTCCACGAGCAGATGTTGCAAGCTCTGTAGCAACTTCAATTGTTGCTTTCTCTACTTTTGCAATTACCATTTGAGCAATTCTATCTTCTGGTTGAATTGTATATTCTTCATTTGATATATTTACAAGTCCAACACAAACTTCACCACGATAGTCTGCATCAACTGTTCCAACGGCATTTATTAATGTAATACCGTGTTTTACTGATAAACCTGAACGAGCACGAATTTGAGCTTCGTATTCAATAGGAATTTCTATTTTAATTCCTGTTGGTACTAAAACTCTTTCAAGAGGTTTTAAAGTGATTGGATTTTCAATCGCTGCATATAAATCCATTCCACTTGAACCTTCTGTTTTATATTCTGGTAAATGCTTATTGTGCGCCATTCGGATTATTTTCATTTCCATTTTTCTTCTCCTTTACTTTTTTATTTATTAATGCAAAAAGTGGTTGTCTATTTGATATAGATAAGTTTTTAGATAAATTATATTCGCCTTTAAACTCTATATCATATTTGCGTATGTCTTTGTTGTCATAATTAATTTTAAATCTATTTGTTACAATACATTCATTCATAAAGCCTAAAGATAGTATTGTATCCATACAATCTAATTCTTTTTCTAAGTGTTGAACCATTGGTAAGGCACTTATTACATATGAAAAAGATACTGCGATTTTGTATTTTTGGAATTCTAAGATAATAGAATCTATAGTTGGTTTTATGTAGTAAACAAATTCTTCTACATAATTAAAATCTTGATACATTAAAAATAGATTTTTTCTGTAATATCCTTTTTGTATTGGTTTTGAGTATAAAATGTTTTCTATTAATTTTTTGTTTATTCTTTGTTTCCAAACTTCAACTTCCTGGAAGGTTAATTCTAATTCATCTTCAGAATTTTTTATTTTGCTGATAATTGGTGTAATTAAGAATACTAATTTAGGGCTTTGTGTTGTGCCATATGTTTCAGAAGTTCTTTGTTCTTCTTGTGGTGCGGCAATTTTTTTGTGCGCTCTTTTCGCCATTAATTTTTTTTGTTGTTCTTTGAGTCTTTTTTCTTCTTTAATTTTGATAGTGTCTAAGTATTTTAGATATGTTAAACAAGAAAAATTAAATAATAAACCAAGTAAGATTGACAAAATACCTATAATTGCAAGAGTAAAATCTATAAAGGAATTTTGACCATTATAAAAAGTATGAACTATTTTATAAGGTATGATAAATAAATTGGTAAATACATATAACCAATCTAATTCAAAGAGATTTAAAACCCAAAATAAAAAGCAAAGAAAAGCATAAATATAAAAAAGGAAATGCGCAAGACGCACAATTTTTATTATTTGTGCTTGATTTTTTATTTCCTCAATTTTATTTTTGCTTACATTCGCCATATATTGTTATAGTATTATGTTGTCTATTAATCTTGTTTTTCCTGATTTTGCAGCAATCGCCACAAGTGTATTATTTTTTATTTTTTCTACTTTTTCAAAAGTTTCGAAATCTCTAAACTCAATGTATTCAAGTTCTATATTTGGGTTTAAAATTGAAATTGCAGAATCAAAAAGAATATCTACTTGTTGAATTCCATTTTTGTATAGCTTTTCAATTTCAAATAATGCCTTTGAAATACTTAGTGCGTTAGTTCTTTCTGCTTGCGATAAATAAGTATTTCTTGAGCTTAGTGCTAAGCCGTCTTCTTCACGAACAATAGGACAAGCAATAATTTCTAAATTCATATTCAAATCTTTTACCATTTTTTTAATGATAAATAATTGTTGAGCATCTTTTTGTCCGAAAAATGCATAATCTGGTTCTGCAATATTAAATAATTTTGTAACAACAGTAGCAACACCATCAAAATGGCCTGCTCTTGATTTGCCACATAAACAATCAACCAAGTCATAAGGCGGACATACAAAAGTAAAAACATTATTATTTAATTTGTAGTCTTCTCCGTACATTTCTTTTGGTGTTGGAGCAAAAATCAAATCAGCATTTAATTCTTCGCATAATGCTTTATCTGTTTCGATAGTTCTTGGATATTTATCAAAATCTTCGTTAGGTCCAAATTGGATAGGGTTAACAAAAATGCTTACCACAACTTTATCACACATTTCCTTTGCTTTCTTTATTAAAGAAGCGTGTCCTGCGTGTAAAGCTCCCATTGTTGGCACTAAGCCTATTTTATATCCCTCTTTTTTCCATTCTTTTATATTGTTTTTTGTTTCTTTTATGTTATTTGATAAGATGATACTCAAATTTTTCTTTCTCCTCAGGTGCTAAATAAAATGTATGTTCTTGTGTTGGGAAAATGCCATTTTTAACTTCGTCATTGTATTCAGATATAGCTTTTTTCATTATTTCGCTAATATTTGCATATCTTTTTACAAATTTAGGAATATTTCCCGCATATTTTCCGATTAAATCATCTATTACTAAAACTTGACCATCGGTGTATTTACCTGCACCAATACCAATTGTAGGTATATCAATGTTTTCAGTAATGTATTTTGCAGTTTCTTCTGGTACCATTTCTAAAACCAAAGCAAATGCTCCTGCTTCTTGAAGTTTTTTTGCTGCATCTAAAAGTTTTACCGTATTTTCGTATGATTTGCCTTGAACAAAATAACCACCAATTGAATTAATGTATTGTGGAGTAAAGCCTAAGTGCCCAACAACATTTATTCCACATTGTGTTAAGTGTTGGATAATGTCTAATATAAAAGGAGATGCACCTTCTAATTTTACTGCTTTTGCTCCAGCTTGAATTAACTTTCCTGCATTAATAGTTGCTTGTTCTTTTGAAACGTGATAAGAAAGGAACGGCATATCTGCAACAACTAAAGCTCTTTTAACTCCACGTGCTACAGCTTTTGTAAAAGTAAGCATATCTTCAATTGTTACATTTATTGTTGTGTCATAACCTAAAATTGTCATTCCTAAAGAATCACCAACTAATATAGAATCTATGCCTTCTTCGTCTACATATTTTGCTGTTGAATAATCATAAGAAGTTAGCATAGTGATTTTTTCACTATGCTCTTTCATTTGTTGAAATGTTCTTACTGTAATTGGTTTTGTATTTGAATTCATTAATTTCTATCCTTTTTTTCTTTTTTTCTAAACCAATAATAGATTACTCTTGCTAATCTATTAGGAGAATGTCTAACAAATGAATCGTGTCCATCTTCAAAACGTCTATCATCAACTAAGTTCTTTTGAACAACTTCAATTCCCATTTTTTCAATTTCTTCGATATCAACTTTTACAGGAACAGAACCAGCATTTTTATATGGCGCAATTAAAGCTTCTGGTAATTGTGTATTAACCAATACAGCATTAACCATTTTGTCGCATTTTGCGTGAGAAATTAAAGTTTTTAAGTGATCAGAAACGGCAAAGCCATCTGTTTCACCTGGTTGAGTCATAATGTTACATACATATATTTTTTTAGCTTTTGCTTCGCTTACAGCTTTAGATATGTCGCTTATAAGTAGATTTGGAATAACACTTGTGTATAAGCTACCAGGTCCTAAAATAATTAAATCAGCTTCTTTTATTGCTAAAAGAACGTCATCTAAAGCTTTGCAATTTGCAGGTTCTGTAAAAAGTCTTTTTATTTTTTTCTTTGATTCAGGAATATTTGATTCACCTTTTACAATAGAACCATCTTCCATTTCTGCAATTAATCTCATATCATCAAGTGTAGAAGGTAGAACTCTTCCTCTGATAAAAAGAACTTTAGAAGATTCCTGTACAGCCTTAACCATATTACCTGTAATTGCACACATTGCTGTTAAAAATAAATTACCAAAACTGTGGCCTTTTAAACCTTCGCAATCTGTAAATCTATATTGGAATAATTTTGCTACTAAATCTTCATCATCAGCTAAAGCGGCGATACAACTTCTGATATCACCAGGAGGTAATACGCCCATTTCTTCTCTTAATTTACCAGAACTTCCACCATCATCACCAACAGTAACAACTGCTGTTATATTGTTTGTAATTTTTTTAATACCTTTAAGCATTGTAGAAAGCCCTGTGCCACCACCTATAGCAACAATTTTAGGACCTCTGTTTAGTTTTCTTCTTCTGAATAAATCTTCAAGTACAGCGTGTCTATTTCTTTCATTGTTGGCATCTAATAATGAATAGTTTGTTTTTAACCAGCCAAAACAAAACATAAGTGCACCAACAAGAATGAAGCCCCAACCAATAATTGTTGTAGGTAACATTTGTCCAACATTCATTATTGCGTTTATTAGTGAATAAACAGGTTTTAAGTCTGTAATAACGCATAAACCAATTGTTGCAATAACAGCACCAAGTATTAGCAATGAAAACCAGCGTTTTACTTCTAATCCTGGTAATAACCAACCTGCATCTTTTGGCATTTTTATAAATAATTTTTTAAATTTCATTCCTTTTTCTCCTATACCCAACCTGATAGTTCTGCTTTGTTGTAATTAAAAGGGGTTGGTTTTATTATGTCGTTTGCTTTTTGTAATATAGAAACTACATTTGGATTCTTTGTATCAAAATGTATTGTATTGCAGTTAACAGGCATAAAAATACCATTGCCTAATTTTACTTGTGATGAGAATAAAATAGTCCTTATTCTATTTAATGAATCATCTAAAGAAATATAGTTTTTGTTTTCCCAATTTGGTTTAAATTCAGGAGTGTAATATTTATCTACAAAAACTTCTCTGTTTACAACGATATTTTCTTCACTTGCAAGTCTATCTAAAATTTCGTTATCAAGACATGTATAAGCAAGCCATTTATCGAATTTTTGAATAGCTTTAACAATTGATAACGCAAAGTCATAATTTTCACTTGCCATTTTGTACATTGCGCCGTGTGGTCTAACGTGGTCAATAACTAAGTCGTAAGCTTTTGCAAAAGAAGCAATAGCGCCGATTTGATATATAACAATGGCATCTAATTCTTCTTGTGATAAATCCATAGGACGATAGCCTATTCCTGAAATATCATTAAAACCAATATGTGCTCCAACTGTGATATTTTTTTCTTTGCATTTTAAAAGATATTCTTTTATCAAAACTGGATCTCCGGCATGAAAACCGCAAGAAATATTTACTGAACTTACATAATCTAAAAGTTGTGTTTCTACATCGTTCTTGTATAGCCCGAAACCCTGTGCTACATCTATATTAAAGTCTATATGTTTTGTTGGCATAAAATCCCCTTTACCAAAACTTACAATTATACACTTATATTATATATCATCATTGGCTAAAGTCCACTTTATTACAACATTTTCACACAAATTTGACTTTTAATTTAAAAAAATTAAATAAAAGGTAAATTCATACAAATAGAGGTACTTATTTTCTTAAAAAAATATGATAATTCTATATGTATAAGTATAAGTTAGTAAGGTTATGCCATTTCGATATAGATTACAAAAAGTTCTTGAATTTAGAATAAGAAAAAAAGAAGAACAATTACAAGTAGTTATAAAAGCAAAAAATGAGGTAGAAAAAGCACAACAAAGAATAGATCAAAATAATGCGGAAATACAAGGCGTTATTCATATAATGAGAACGAATCCTGATTATAGAATGATGGATAGTCATGATAAATATCTTAAACATTTATATGAAAAAGGTGAAATATTACAAGAAGAAAAACGTCAGGCAGAAGAAAAATTAGAGTATGAAAAACAAAAATTAGTAGAGTGTGAAAAAGAAGTTAAAGTATTAGAAAAACACAAAGAAAAAGCTAAAGAATTATATGACGAAGAACAAAAACAAATTGAAATAAAACAATTATCTGAAGTCGGCGTACAAAAATATTTTCAAAGAAGTAGAGAAAGAAAAGAAGAAGAAGGCGAAGATTAAAAAGGAAAATCAATGAAAATAGAAACTCAACAAAATAATAATGTAGAAAAAAAAGAAATTAACCTTCAAGAAACACAAGAGGAAAAAGAAATTCTTAACGAAAGAACAGATATTTCTTTTGCAGATTTTATTGCTATGAATAAAGAAGGTGGTATTTCTTCTGAAAAAATTAATTATTTGTCTTCTTTGCCAATTGATTATAACTATGACCATATAAGTATGAGTTTTGATGATGCAATGTTTTTTGTAAATTTAACTCAAGAAGGTCAGTTTGTTGCGCAAACAAATACTAATAATAATTTCCAAAATTTAATGCAAATAGAAGTGGCTCAAACAGCTGTAACTCAAAAAACTATTGAAGTTTCAAATAAGCTTACAGAGTTGATACAAAAAGCTCAAACCACACAAAAACCTGTAAGAATCTCATTTGATAATGATGTTTCTGTAGTTTTGAAAATAGATAAAAGTGGTAAACTTACTGCTGAATTTATACCAGGTAGTATAGAAGTGGAAAATTATTTGAGAAACAATATAGATTCTTTAAAACAAAAATTTGAAGAACAAAATTTACCATATAACGATTTATTTTATAGACAAAATAATAAACAACAAAATAAAAGACAAAATCAAAAAGAAAAAGGAGAAAAATAATGCGTGATGCGTTTATCAATGCGTTAAACACTCAAAAAGTCACAAATGAATGGATTTCAGGTATAAGTGAAAACTTGATGAATATATATACACCTGGCTATCGAGAAAGAAAATTTAGTTTTAAATCTTTCTTAAATGGTGCGATAGTTGATTGCGATATGCGTAATTTAGGGCAAGGTAAATCTGCTCCTGGTACTTCTGATGAAAATATTTTCTTAGAAGGTAATGGGTACTTTGTTTTAAGAAACGACAAAGGAAGAATTGTTTATACACGTTTAGGTGAATTTAAATTTGACGGTGAAGGCGTATATAGAAGTTCAGATGGACAAGCTGTTCAAGGTTATATCTTAAATGATAAAGGTGAAATAATGAACGGTGCAAAACCTGTTGACGCAGATTCTTTTGTGGATACTGCTTTTGATGGTGGCGCTGCTTCTGTTCCTACTACAAATATTAAACTTTGGATTGACCCAAGTAATGGTAAATATTTAGGTAAGTATGAAGAATTTGAATTCGCTGATGATGGTATTTTATACGGTAAAGCAGATGGTGGTAAAGTAAAAACACCTTTGTATAAAATTGCAGTTATAAATTTCCATAACCCACAAAAATTATTCCAAGTTTCAGATGGTCAGTTTATAGAAACTGAAGAATCGGGTAAAGCTGTTGTAGGTAGAGGTGAAATTCGTGGTGGTTTGATAGAGCTTTCTAACGTTGATTTTGATATGAATACTTCTTATTACAATCAAGCTAACCTTCAATTAGACGTTGCGAATCAAATGATTAAGTCATATAAAGAGTTATTGCAAAGTGCAATTGACTTAATGAGTTCATAGTTTTTTTATGGCATAAACAATCCGGAATGGAGTAACGATGTCAGGCAGGCTTTACATAATTGTAAAGCCTTTTTCTATGCATTTGAAAAAAACAAATATTAATTGTAAAATTAAGCAGGTAGAAATTAGAGGATATATTATGAAATTAATGGAAGGCAAAAAAGGGGTAATTTTTGGTGTATCAAATACCCACGGTATTGCTTATGGTATAGCAAAACAATTATTTGAAGCAGGGGCAGAAATAGCATTTACTTATGCTGGTGAAATTATGGAAAAAAGAGTTCGCCCTATTGCTGAAGGAATGAATGCAAAAGTTATAATGTCTTGTGACGTAACAAAAGAAGATGAAGTAAAAGCTGTTTTTGATGAACTTGAAAAAGTTTATGGCAAAATTGACTTTGTTGTTCACTCTGTTGCTTTTGCAAATAGAGAAGACTTAACAGGTGATTTTATTAACACATCTATTGACGGTTGGAATACTGCAATGGGAATTAGCGCATATTCATTAATTACATTATCAAGAAATGCTCAACCTATTATGAATGAAGGTGGTTCAATCATCGCGTTAACATATTTGGGTAGTGAAAAAGTTGTTGCTAATTATAATGTAATGGGTGTTGCAAAAGCTGCATTAGAAGCTACAGCAAGATATTTGGCAGATAGTTTAGGTAAATATAATATCAGAGTTAATTGCTTATCATCTGGTCCAGTTAAAACATTAGCTGCAAGTGGTATTGATGGCTTTGGTAAAATGTTGAAAGCTGCTGTTTATAAAGCTCCATTAAAGAGAAATGTTTCTCTTGAAGATGTTGGTAAAACAGGTGTTTATTTGCTTTCTGATTTGTCTTCAGGAGTAACAGGTGAAGTTGTTCACGTTGATTGTGGCTGCCACGCAATTTATGCTTCAAAAGACGAAATGGAAATGATGTCAACACAAAAATAGAAGGAAAAAGTAATGTTTGATGTAGGGATTATAGGCGCAGGTCCTGCTGGTTATATTGCTGCAATTAAAGCAGCGCAAAAAGGTTTAACTGTTGTGTTGTTTGAAAAACAACATATTGGTGGAACTTGTTTAAATAAAGGCTGTATCCCTACAAAAACAATACTTCATTCTACTAAATTATTTGCGGAAGCAAAGAATTTGGAAAAGTTTGGTGTTAAGGCAGAAAACGTGTCTTTTGATTTTGCAAAAATTCAAGAAAGACAAAAGACTGTTGCAGAAAAAATTCAAAAGAATTTAACTGCCCTTATTAAAAGTTATGGCATTACAATTGTTGAAGAAGAAGCTCATATTGAAAAACAAGGTTTAATAAAAACACAAACAAATACTTATGAGGTTAAAAATATTATAATTGCAACAGGTTCTAAACCTAATAAATTCAAGTTAAATGGCAATTATT
>JAZSQW010000114.1:0-4358 GCA_045538205.1 Candidatus Avigastranaerophilus sp.
GAAATAGACCCAAAAACAGGAGAACTTGGCTGGGAAGAATATCCTTTGGCAACATATATAAGCCAATGCCGTTACAATGGAAGATTTTGCGGAACAATTATTCAAAAACAAGGCTGGAAGATAACAAAAGATTACCCAGTAAAAATATAATTATAAAAATAGCTTCACAAACGAAGCTATTTTTTTATGTTTTAAAATGTTTGTTTTATAATTGACTTATTGCGAGTTAAAAGATAGTGGAAGAATGAGTATTAACATTAAAACAGTTATTAAAAATATGCTCAGTAAAAAGTCTACTGATGCATTTATAGCCGAAAGTAACACAACAGAATTAAAAAAGACTTTAAACATTTTTGACTTATTAATATTAGGTATTAGCGCAGTAGTTGGAACAGGTATTTTTACAATTATTGGTAGCGCTATCGTTGGAACAGTAGATAGTCCTGGTGCAGGAACTTCTGTTATATTTTCTATGCTTATAGCAGCAATAGCAAGTTTATTTTCTGCATTAGCATATTCAGAAATTGCCGCTATGATACCTGTTGCGGGTAGCGCTTATACATTCACTTATGCAACAATGGGTGAATTTATGGCGTGGATGGTTGGTTGGGTATTAATGTTAGAATACGCAATCGGAAACATCACTGTTGCAACAGCTTGGACTGGATATTTAGGACAATTACTAAAAGGTTTTAAACATATTCTTCCTGATTTTGTTGTTAATTTCCCATTATGGTTAAGAAACGACTTCCGTTCAATGTACGCTTTATGCGATAAATATGGTTGGGACGTTCACGATAAAATGCCATTTATTCAATTACCTTTTGGTATAGAAATGCCAATTGCTATAAATGTACCTGCAATTTTTGTTGTACTCCTTTTAACAATTCTATTAATCAAAGGGGTAAAAGAGTCAACAAGAGTTGCTGCAATTATGGTATTTATAAACTTATCAATTATCATCTCTTTTGTAATTGTAGGTTCTAAATATGTAACACCAGATAACTGGTCTTGGGCACCATTTACACTAAATGGAATGGAAGGTATTTTAGCAGGGGCATTTATCATTTTCTTTGCATACATTGGGTTTGACGCAATTTCAACAGCAGCAGAAGAAACGAAAAATCCTCAAAAAGATTTACCAATTGCAATTATTGGAACATTAATCTTCTGTACAATTTTATACATTTCAATTGCATTAGTTTTAACAGGTATAATTCCATTAAATGCTATTGATACACAAGCACCTTTAGCACACGCAATGCATACAATCGGCAAGACTTGGTACGCAGGTGCAATATCTGTTGGTGCTCTATGTGCTTTAACATCAGTTTTATTAGTTTATCAACTTGGTACAACAAGAATTTTCTTTGCCATTGCAAGAGATAATTTCTTACCAAAAAACATTATGAAAATTGATAAAAAGACAAAAACACCACAAATCATTACTTGGATTTCAGGTTTAATTGTTATCATTGGTTCATTGTTTATGGATTTAAACATATCAGCTGAATTATGCAATTATGGTACATTCGCATCTTTCATCATTATTTGTATTGAAGTATTAATTTTAAGAAAAACAGAACCAAATAGACACAGACCATTTAAAGTGCCTTTCTGCCCATTATTCCCTATTTTAGGCATAATCTTATGTAGTGGATTTATGATTTACAGAAGCATTTTAGGTGGCGCTTCATCATTATACTTCTTCTTATGGATAGCAATTGGACTTGCAATTTATATTGGCTACGGCTACAAAAATAAACGTAATTACGATAATTAAACTTTGTTAATAAAAGGCTTAATTATTGTATGTTTAAGCTACAATTATATAAAAGAAGGATATTAAAAAAAAATGAAACGTTCTAAATATTCTGCTGTAATTGTAGGTAGTGGTATAGCTGGTTTATACGCAGCCATTAAAATCCAAAGGGAAATCGATTTGCCTGATGGATTGTTAATCATTACAAAAACAGAATTAATAGAATCAAATTCAAGATACGCACAAGGTGGTATGGTTTGTGTTATGCCAGAGAACAAATTAGATTCTTGTTCTTTGCATATTGAAGACACTTTAATCGCAGGTGCAGGTTTAACCGATAAAGATGTAGCTCAATTTATATCCGAAAAAAGTTCTGATGTAGTAAACGAATTGCAAAAATTTGGCGTTGATTTTGATAAAGATGAAAACAATCAACTAAAATTCACAAAAGAAGCCGCTCATAGTGTAAACAGAATTTTGCACGCAGGTGGTGATGCAACAGGTTTTTGCATTGAAAATGCCTTGGTAAAACATATCCTTTCTTTAAAAAATGTTGATATCTATGAACAAACCTTAGCAGTTGAACTATTAAAAGACGAAAAAGGAATTTGTCGTGGTTTAATCAGTTATAACTACAACGATAAAGAATACGAAATAATTGAAGCACCAGCCGTAATTATTGCAACAGGTGGCATAGGACAATTATACAAACACACAACAAACCCTGATATAACAACAGGTGATGGCATTGCATTAGCTTATAGAGCTGGTGCAGTTGTTAAAGATATGGAATTTGTACAATTCCACCCAACAGCATTTGCCTTAGGCGATAATGGAACAATGTTCTTAATTTCAGAAGCTGTTAGAGGTGAAGGCGCAAAATTAGTAGACAAAAAAGGTAATACTTTTATGTCTAAATATGATAAACGTCAAGAATTAGCACCACGTGATATTGTAACTCGTGCAATATTTAACGAAATGCAAGAAACAAAAGCTAAAAATGTTTATCTAAACGCAACACACATAAAAGAACGTAAATTTGAAAAACGTTTCCCTACAATTTATGGAACTTGTAGAGAATACAAAATAAATCCTTCAACAAACTTTATTCCTGTTTCACCATCAGCGCACTATTTTATGGGCGGAATTAAAACACAAGTTAACGGAATAACTTCAATAAAAGGCTTATATGCAATCGGAGAAGCTGCTTGTACAGGTTTGCACGGTGCAAATAGATTAGCTTCAAACTCTATTTTAGAATGTGCAGTAACTGCGTACGAATTAGTAAACTATCTAAAATCTGTAAATTTAACAAACAAATTTAAATTAGATGAAGAAATACAAAAGACAATTAATTTCTACAAAAACGATACTATCCAAAACAAAAATCTTGACGTAGATAAAATCAAAAAAGAATTAAGAGAAATAATGTGGTCTAACGTTGGAATAATAAGAAACAAAGAAAAATTAGACATTGCAGAAGAAAAAATAAATGCATTAATTGAAGAATTTAACTGCAGTTATAAGTGTAATGACAGATACTCATATGAATTAAGAAATATGCTAACTATTGCAAAAGTAATAGTTGAATTTGCAAAAAATAGAAAAGAATCAAGAGGCGCTCATTATAGAGAAGATTATCCAAACAAAGAACCTCATTCAAAATCACAACAAAAAACAATTTACACATAAAGGAAGGCAAAAGATGACATCAGTATTACTTCACGATTTTATAATAAAAGAACACGTACAAAACGCATTAAAAGAAGATATTGGTTTTGGTGATATAACAACAGATTATTTAATTCCTGAAGATAAAAGAATAACAGCAAAATTAAACTCTCGTGAAGATGCTATTCTTTGTGGTATTGATATCGTTGAAATGGTATTTAAAACACTATCAAATGATGTAAAAATTCAAAAATTTTTTTCTGATGGTGACAAGGTAAAAAAAGGTGATACCTTAGCAATTATAGAAGGACCTGCAAGAGTTGTTTTAATTGGTGAAAGAACAGCTTTAAACTATGTTCAAAGATTAAGTGGTATTGCAACAGAAACAAACAAATATCAAGAAGCTATTGGTGATAACAAAGCAAGAATCACAGACACAAGAAAAACAACACCAGGTTTTAGAATGTTTGAAAAATATGCAGTTTTTACAGGTGGGGCAAGATTGCATAGATTTAATCTATCAGACTGTGTAATGATTAAAGATAATCATATTCAATTTGCAGGCTCAATTACAAACGCAGTGAACGAAATTAGAAAACACTTATCTCACACACATAAAATCGAAGTTGAATGTGATACTATCGAGCAAGTAAAAGAAGCAATTGAAGCAAAAGCAGATATTATTATGCTTGATAATATGCCTTGCGATTTAATGAAAGAATGTGTTCAACTAATTAATGGCAAAGCATTAGTTGAAGCAAGTGGCAACGTAACAATAGCAACAATTAATGAAATTGCAAAAACAGGGGTTGATGTAATTTCATCAAGCGCAATAGTTGCAAAAGCAAAAACAATAGACATAGCATTAGATATGTAAAGCAATTGCACTCTTTTGGAAATTATTAGAAAATTAAAAAGAGATGTA
>JAZSQW010000118.1:0-5215 GCA_045538205.1 Candidatus Avigastranaerophilus sp.
AATTTTTCCAAATAAAGAATTTCAGTTTGACCAGAGAAAGCACCTTTTATACCTTCTTTCAATGAAGAACCCAAACCATGCATTTCCTTATATGCATTCATTATTCTTAATTTATCTCCAGATGAAATTGTTTCATCATATAAAAATTTCTGTAAATTTTCTTCATTTACACCATAAGTATTATTATGATGTTTTCCAAACGGACTATTTTCTACAGGTGCATCATCATAGTTTTTAAATAAACCTATAGCTCTTTCCTTTACTTGCTCATCAGTTAGTTTATTATCAGGATTATTTTTAGCATAATCATTTCTTGCATTGTTAAGACCTTCTTTTAATGATTTTGCTGTTTTTTTATCTATCATAAAAACATTTGATTCTAACTGAAGCATTTCATCAAGAGACTTGCCAGTTTTATCTTTATATGCTTTCATAATATTTACAATATCCTCAGAAGAATATTTTCCACTATACAAAACAGTCATAAGTGCATCAGGATCAACAAGCGAACCCTTTCCAACTAAAGAATCTGCAACTTCTTCATAATCAATAGCATTTGGATCTTCAACATAACTCTCTGGCACAGAATAAATATCAGTTTGAGTTTGACCTAAACAATCTGAAGAAATAAAATCATCACCAAATCCCATATTTGAGTATAAGTCTTGAGCTTGACCAATAGAAACGTTAGAAATTCCATCACCAAAAATATCTTGAATTACTTCTCCAAGATTTTCCCCATCAATTTTTTTACCTAAAAATTCCCCTAATTTGTCTACATTTACATTTAGTTGTACGTTTAAATCAGCCATGTAAAATCTCCTTTTCTTACACACAAATATATTTTTCGGCCAAAATAATTTTTTCTTTAATTTTTTTTAAAATTTTTTTTTAATTATTAAGGTTTTGTTACAAATACAATTTTTATAAAAGAAAAAATAGTCAACTAAGAAACAATATATTCAATTTAAAAAATATTCTTTTTTAATATATTTTTAAAAAAGGAGTTATTTATGAATTATGTAAATAAATTATTAAAAGCGCTAAAAGAAAACACAAAAATAGAAAATGATATATGGACAATCGAACACCAATTTACATCTAATAACAAGAAATGGATTGCAAATATTCTACCATGTGAACTACTTAATAGAACTATAAAAGATGCAATAAATTCACTTTCAACACTATCAGAAGATTATACAAAATACGATATTTTTCCAGATACAATCGAAAAACCAAACTATGGCGACAAATGGGGATCAATAGGTAATTATATAGAAATAAACAATAGAGCAATAGCAGAACAAACACAAAACAAAACACGAAATGGTTTAATAAGTACAATAAAATTACTACCAGCAATTCCCCCAAGTGCAAAAAGCTGGGCAAATTGTATTATCCTTTCACAAATATTTCCTAATATATATGGTGATGGCTACAACAAAGCACCTAATGAAGAAAACTCAATATACGGAATAAAACTAAACGCAGGATATAGTCAAAATATTATAAACTTTGACATTGTAGATAAAATCACACCAATAGAACAATTTATTGCCTTTAACGATTTAGCACATTTTCACGGACTAAAAACAGGATTCAGAACAGTAATTTCAGCAGATCAAATAAAAGTATGTGAAAATGATAAAGAAGACATAACTTTTAGCTGGAACAACGAAAACCACGTAGAACTTTTTATTAAAGAACACGTTGATTTAGTAAAAGCAGGTTTCGAAGCCATATTCATCGATTCAGCTAAACATATTGGTGGATATGACATGAACAATTATACAGGCGTGGGAGCACTGCCAAGTTATGAACAAATGCAATATATTATTCATGAAATAAGATTAAGATGTGGCTGCACGACCTTAAGTTTTGTTGGAGAAAAAAGCAGTGGTGATTTTATGCGATACGAAAACTTAGGTTTAAACGCAGGCACAGGTTTTATAGAACCTGATAATTTTGATGAAGTAAAAAAACATTCAATAGATTTCAAATATCAAAAAAACTACACTCCAGGAATTGAAGTATCAAACGATAATGACGAAGGCGGCAGAAGTTACGAACAAAGACTTAACCGAATACACAATGCCTTATTTGCATACGAATTTCCAAGCGATAAAATGCCAAGTTTTATGCAAATGGAAGACTTATTTCCTTTAAGATATGACACAAACACTCACCACTTAATGATGACTAACCCATCATATTCAACAGATGGAACAAAAGAAAGTCATTGGGGAAATTTATTTGCAAAAGAAGATGGTAGAGAATATAACAAAAAAGTCGCAGAACTTTTTGCTTATTCGCTCAACCTATAATCTCTCATACCTTTTGTATTAGAAATTGTTCTTCCAATTGAATTTAAATTAATAGCTAACTCTTTTAAATAATCTTTTGGTGAAATTGTTTTATAGTCTTTGGGATAGATATCATAATTTTCTCGAAACTCTTGTTCTGTAAAATTAGGCATAATAACATTCGCACCAGATTGAAGTGCAATAAACCTACCATTTTCAATAATAGTTTCCATAGCAGTTGTCGCAGGAATATTTATATTAGGTAATAATAATCTTGTTATTGCCATAACCCTTAATGACAAATCAAAACTTCCATTATTCTTATCTTTTAACGGCGTTTGATTATGAACAATCAATGGACCTATACCAATCATATCTGCATCTAATTCTTTAAAAAATAAAATATCATCAGCTAAAGATTCTACGGTTTGATTTGGCAATCCAACTATACAGCCCGTACCTGTTTCATATCCCAATTTTTTTAAATCAAACAAACATCTCTTTCTATTTTCAAAAGACATATTAGGGTGCATTTTCTTATACAATTTTTCATCAGTAGTTTCAATACGCAAAAGAAATCTATCTGCGCCTGCTTCTTTTAATAATTTATATTCATCAAAACTTCTTTCACCAATACTTAATGTAACAGCAACATCATTTTTCTTTATTTCTTTTATAATATCAGCAAGCATTTCTGCTGTATAAAAAGCATCTTCACCAGACTGTAAAACAATTGTTTTATATCCTAAATCAATTGCACTTTTTGCTGAAGAAACTATTTGCGCCTTTGATAATCTATATCTATTTGCAGATTTATTTTCACATCTTATTCCACAATATAAGCAATTACATCTACAAATATTAGAAAATTCAATCAAAGCACGAAGGTGAACTTCATCACCCACATATTTTTTTCTAACTTCATCAGCAGATTCAAAAATCATTGTTGCATCGTCAATTGTTAAAAGCTGGATTATTTCTGCTTTTGATAAATTATGTGTTTCTTTTGCCTTTTTTAAAATTTCTATCATAATAAAATTATAATATATAAATAATGAAGAGAAGGAAATTATGACAAAATTATTAGACAACATTACAGAACCAAAAGATATTAAAAATTTATCAATAGAAGAATTAAACAAACTTGCACAAGAAATTAGAGAAGGAATTATAAACAGAGTTAATATTGTAGGTGGACACTTAGGACCAGATTTAGGAATTGTTGAAACAACTATAGCTATGCACTATGTTTTCAACTCACCAATCGATAAATTTGTGTTTGACGTATCTCACCAATGTTATCCACATAAAATGCTTACAGGAAGAAAACGTGCATTTTTTGATCCACTTAACAACAAAGATATTTCAGGCTATTGTAACCCTGCTGAAAGCGAACACGATACTTTTGTTATTGGACATACTTCAACTTCTATTAGCTTAGCAACAGGTTTAGCAAAAGCAAGAGATTTAAAAAATGAGAATTATAACGTAATAGCTTTAATTGGTGATGGTTCATTAAGTGGTGGCGAAGCATTTGAAGGTTTAAATAATTCTTCAGTATTAAATTCAAACTTTATTATTATTGTTAACGATAACGAAATGTCTATTGCAGAAAACCAAGGTGGATTATATAAAAATCTTCAAGAATTAAGAGAAACAAAAGGTAAAGCAGAAAATAATTTCTTTAAATCTTTTGGCTTTGATTATATTTATCTTGAAGAAGGAAATGATATTGAAAAATTAATAGAAACTTTTAAATCAGTAAAAGATATCAAAAAGCCAATAGTTGTACACATTCACACATTGAAAGGCAAAGGCTTCCAACCTGCTATGGACAATAAAGAATGGGGACATTGGACAATGCCTGGTATTTTAAACGAACAAAAAGAAAGAACCCCTGAAGGTGAATGCTACGAAAAAATCACAACAGATTTTATTCTACAAAAGAAAAGAGAAAACATGCCTGTTGTTGCAATCTCACCAGCAACACCAGGAGCTACAGGCTTATACCAAGCATTTAGAGACGAATTGGGCGAAAATTATACAGACGTTGCAATTTCAGAAGAACACGCAATGGGCTATGCTTCAGGCTTAGCAAAAAATGGAGCAAGACCAATTATTGCAATTTTAAGCTCATTTATACAAAGAACTTATGACCAATTATCACAAGATATAGCATTAAATAACTCACCAGCTACAATTTTGGTATATTGGGGTGGGCTTTCTTCTGGAGATATGACTCACTTAGGCTCATTCGATATTCCATTAATAAGCAATATTCCAAACCTTGTTTATCTTGCACCAACTTGCAAGGAAGAATATATTGCAATGTTAAATTGGTCTACAACACAAAACGAACACCCTGTTTTAATTCGTGTACCATTCGGCAATTTTGTTTCAACAGGAATTGAAGATAAAACAGATTATTCTATATTAAATAAATATAAAACAGTAGAAAATGGAAATACAGTTGCAATTATTGCAGTAGGTAATTTCTTTGAACTTGGCAAACAAGTAAAAGAAGAACTAAAACAACAAGGCATTAACGCAACATTAATCAATCCTATATATTTAACAGGTATTGATGAAGAATTACTAAACAAATTAAAAGAAAATCATAAAGTAGTAATTACTTTAGAAAGTGGTGTTTTAGATGGTGGATTTGGTGAAAAAATCGCAAGATTCTATGGTAATAGCGAAATGAAAGTTCTAAATTTTGGAGGTAAAAAAGAGTTTACTGATAGAATAGATATGCAAGAACTTCTTGAACGTTACCACTTAACACCAAAACAAATAGTTGAAGATATAAAAAATTTATAATCTATTAAATATTTCAAATAATTTGATATAATAAAGCAATGAACAATCAATATAGAAATAGTATTTTTAATAACATAGTAAATATGAAT
>JAZSQW010000148.1:0-3262 GCA_045538205.1 Candidatus Avigastranaerophilus sp.
TTTCGACCAGAGCTGCGGAACTCGTCAAATGCTTCGCATTTTCCTCAGACAGTCCTCGCTCGACGTTGTCTCTATAAGTAATTCTACGCAACTCCACAAAGGGGACATAAATTTTTTATTTTTTCATAGCAAACAAGTTTGCATTATTTTTCTATCTATTAAAAATGTACTAATAATATTATTTATGTATTTAATTATTTTTGTTTGATATACAAAAATAAGTTTTCAATAAGAGGCTAATAAAAATTAGCCTCTTTATATTTTCTATATTCTGAAATTGTCGCATAAAAATCTGGCCAAAGAACTTTTATTAAGCCATCAATAATACCAACATCATCATGATATGCAATACCTTCGCCTCGAGGGTTAATATATTTTGTATTAAAAGTATCCATCATCATAGGTGTCATAGCAGTACCTCTAATAGCTGTACGCATACTTTCAAGTTTTAATGTATTCAACCTATTTGTTGGACTTCCTTTTTGTATCATTTGAAATAAATCTAACTCTAATCTTTCAAGTCTATCAATCGTATTTTCGCCTTCAAAAGATTTATCATATATTCTTTTTTCAACATTTTTTAAATCTTTCAATTGTTGCGCTGTAATATTCACTAAACGAGGATTATCTGCAGTATTTTCTATTTCAAAAGAAAACACGGTTTGCGAAAAAAATAGCATAAAAATTACTACAATTATTTTTTTGAACATAACACACTTCCATAAACCATTCCATTTTTAGTTTACGGAGTTTTTCGTGCGTTTTAATTAAGAAAAAGTATTACTATTTAGAACAATTATTTTCAATTACAAAATTTACTATTCAATAACAATAGAATTTTTAGTACCTTCTTGAATTTCAAATACAATTTCACCTGTTTTATTATTTTGAGAAACAACAATAGGTATAGCACTATAATAACCTTGAGATTGATAAAATTTCATAATATTTCTTCTAATAACAGAAACATTTTCAGCGGATAAAGGTGTACCAATTTTATCTTTTACAATTTGTTGAAGTTGTTCAGAAGAAAAAACATTATTACCAACAAAATTAATTGATTGAATTTCACCAACCTCTTGAGCTTCAACAACCTCATTTTGAGTTTTTTCACCAGTATTAACAATTGCACTTTTTTGACGTGCTCTTGTTTTCATTTCATGAAATCGAAGTTCTTTCATATATTGAGTATTAATTGCGCCAGGATCCATACCGCCAAATGGATTTGCAATTGCCATATTATAATTTGCTACAAATAATAAAACTGATAAAATTAATACTTTTTTCATATGTAAAAACCTCTTTTTCTTCCAAATTAATTATACCATATTTTTTAGAGCATTAAAAACTCCTCTAAATCGTCTATTTTATTTGAAAGATTAATATTTGTGGTATAATCTTAACTGTAAAGATGGGTTTCTATCTTTTTTGACATGTTTATTATTAAGAAAAGGTGAAAATAAAATGACAGTAACAATTGAAAAATTAGACAACAATCAAGTGAAATTGAACATTGAAATTGAACCTGCAGTTACATCATGGGAATATGATAAAGCTTGCAAAAGAGTAGCTCAAAGAGTAAATGTTCCTGGTTTTAGACAAGGTAAAGCTCCAAAAAATATTTTAGAAAAATATGTTGGTATCGCTGCACTTCAAAGAGAAGTTTTAGATAGCTTATTACCTACTATTTTTGAATCAACTATTTCAGAAAACAATTTTGATTTAGTTATTCCTCCAAGCATTGATTCTTTCAAATTCGAAGAAGACAACGCATTAAAAGTAGTAGCTACTTTAGAATTAAAACCAGAAATTAAACTTCCTGAATACAAAGGTATGGAATTAGAAGTTGAAGAATTTAAAAATGCAGATGACATTTTAGATAAAGAACTTGATATTTTAAGAGATAGATTTGCAGAATTAAAAGACATTACAGATAGAAACACTATTGCAACTGACTTAGTAAACATCGACTTTACAGGTTATGTTGGTGGTGAAGAAATTAAAGGTGGAGCTGGCAAAAACTATGTTTTAGATTTAGCTCACTCTAATTTCATTCCTGGTTTTGCTGAACAAATCGTTGATAAAACAGTTGGTTCTGAATTCAAAATCAACGTTAAATTCCCAGAAGAATATCACGAACCAAAATTAAAAGGCGCTGATGCTGAATTCAACATCAAATTAAACGCTATAAAAGAAAAAGTTCTTCCTGAGCTTAATGATGATTTAGCAAAAAGAGTTAGCGCTAAATTTGAAACTTTAGATGATTTAAAAGCAGACATTCAAAAATATGTTGATAATACAGCTAAAGTTGAAAATGAAAGAAGAGTTGCTAATAAAGCATTCGATACTTTATTTGAAAAAGTTGAAGTTGAAGTTCAAGATTCTATGATTAATCGTGAAATTCAAGCATTAATGGGTGAATTCAAACAAAGAATTAACATGCAAGGTGGAAACTTTGATGAAATGCTTGAAAGAGAAGGACACGAAAAAGTTTATGCTCAATTAAAAGAAGAAGCATTAAAGAGAATTAAAACTTCTTTAATCGTTGGCAAAATTGCTCAAGAAGAAAAAATCACAGTAACTCAAGAAGATATTCAACAAAAACTTGGCGAATTAGCTCAAATGTATCGCACTACTGTTGATGCAATTGTTGCTGATATCCAAAAGAATATGGCAATTTTAAATTCAATCAATCAACAAGTTATTACAGAAAAAGTAACTAAGTTATTAATTGACAATGCTAATGTAAAATATACAAAATAAAATAGGATTAGAAAGGGAAAAATATGAGTTTTGTACCTGTAGTTATTGAACAATCAAGCAAAGGCGAAAGATCATTTGATATTTTCTCAAGATTATTAAGAGAAAGAATCATTTTCTTAGGCACTCCAATTGATGACATGGTAGCAAACTTGATAGTTGCTCAATTATTATTGTTAGATAGTGAAAACCCTGAAAAAGATATTATGTTATATATCAACTCTCCAGGTGGTAGCGTAACAGCAGGTTTTGCTATCTATGATACAATGCAACACATCAGAGCTGATGTATCTACAATTTGTTTAGGTCAAGCAGCTTCTATGGGTGCGTTCTTGCTTGCTGCAGGTACTAAAGGCAAGAGAATGGCTTTACCTCACTCTAGAGTTTTAATCCACCAACCTTTAGGTGGTGCTCAAGGTCAAGCTACTGATATTGAAATCCAAGCTAACGAAATTATCAGAATTAAAAAATCTTTAAACTCAATCTTATCTGCTAACACAGG
>JAZSQW010000048.1:0-15557 GCA_045538205.1 Candidatus Avigastranaerophilus sp.
GTATTTTTAAGATTAGATTCTGAATTTGCAACTGACAAGAAAAAAGGTTCATAAGAGTTGATATATATAGAAATCAAACAATCTTATACACCTGTTAAAAAAATGTTTGAAAAAGCATTGAAGGTTTTCAATGTGCAATCACTTGAAAATTCTATAAAAGAAAACGAAGCCAAACTTCAACAAAGCGAAGTTTGGTCTAACCCTGACTTATCTTCAAAAATTTCCCACGAAATAAAAGAAGATAAAGATAATATAGAAAGAATTACACGTTGGAAAAACTTAATTAGCGACATTGAAATACTTTTTGAATTATACGAAGAGACAAAAGACGAATCCACCTTAGTTGAAATTAATGACACAATAAAAACATTAAAATCAGAATTAGAAACTTGGGAAGTCGAATCCACTTTAAGTGGTGAATACGATAGATCCGATGCAATTATAACAATAAACGCAGGTGCAGGCGGTACTGATGCTCAAGATTGGGCACAAATGCTTTTAAGAATGTATATGCGTTGGGCAGAATCAAAACATTGGAAAATCGATTTAATTGAAAAATCTGACGGTGAAGAAGCAGGTATAAAATCTGCGACAATAAAGGTTTGTGGAAAATACGCATACGGCTTTGCAAAAGCAGAAAAAGGCGTGCATAGATTAGTTAGAATCTCGCCATTTAATGCAAATGGAAAACGTCAAACAAGTTTTGCAAGCCTTGAAGTCAGCCCTGTTATTGAAGATTTCAGCAAAAAAATTGTTATTCCACAAGAAGATTTGTTAATTGATACAATGCGTTCTGGTGGTGCTGGTGGACAAAACGTAAACAAAGTTGAAACAGCTGTTAGAATTTTACACAAACCTACAGGCATAGTTGTAAGATGTCAACAACAACGCTCACAACTTCAAAACAAAGAAACTGCAATGCAAATTTTGGCTTCTAAACTTTTAGCTATTAAACAAGCTGAACACGAAGAAAAATTAATGAAATTAAAAGGCAAAAACGTAGATATTAACTTTGGCTCTCAAATTCGTTCTTATGTATTCCACCCATACAAAATGGTAAAAGATCACAGAACAAACTATGAAGTAGGAAATGTTGATTCTGTAATGGACGGCGCATTAGACGGCTTTATCGACGCATTTTTAAAGTTAAATATGGTTATAGAGTAGTATCTATTTTTCCATCCTTGCACATTTTTTCAAGTCGTTTAACAATAATTTCTTCAGGAACTACAGCATAACAAATATCTTCCATTGGATTTTTTATTTTTTCTATAATATTCGATTCTTTAATAGTGTATGGTTGTCCATCCTTCAATATTAAAACATTATGCTCATTTTCATTTGGGAAATATTTAAAATTAATATTTGCATTTGGTCTTTTTTCAATAATTTTATCAACCAAAACCCCAATTGTATTATCTGTTTTTTCATAACACCCCGGAACAATTGTAAATTCTAAATCTTCAGAATTTCCATAACGTAGTATATAATCAAGCAACTCATCATTGTATTTTTTTAACGTATTTGGGAAAAAATGTAATAAAGTTTGAACTTTTTCTTTTTTATCTACAATGGCTAATGCAGCACATTGATATAAACCTGCAGTAGCAATTGGTTCATCAAAATTTTTTGTAATTGATATAGAACCATAAGGCTTTTCAAAATTATCTATAAAAAAAACCTTTTTTATACATTCACCTAATACAGGAAGGTTTATTGCATTATATTCAGTTTTAAAAACATGATATGGATCTAAAAAACGATGTGTTGCATCTAAATCAGGCGATACTGATTTATCAGAAGTAAAATGAATATCATTAGGAATGAAAGCTTTACCTTTTCCTTCCAACAATAATTTACTTGATAAATGATTTATTTTAGGTCTATTAAAATTTGCAGGCGAATTATTTAAATTCACTGCCGATTGTATTTTTTCATTTCCAATTGGTGAATTTATATTTGCTGCCTTAATTTCTGAAGGCAACGAAGGACGAAATATATTACGGATTTTATTTGAAAGATTTGCAATGCCCATATATAAAAAAAAACATTCAAAATAAAAAAATGATAAAATGTAAACATTTCTATACAAAAACAAAAAACATAGCAAAAATTTCCACTAAATAAACTTTTTAAAATTAGGCATAAAAAGGAGTTTTTCTATGAGTATGATTAAAAGCATTGGTTCATTAGCTTCTAAAGGCTTAAATAGTTTGAATGCAAAAGCATATACAGGTGGCAAAGTTTTAAAAAATCTTTTAAAATTTGAAAGTGACGTTTTTGCAAATTCAGTTAAAAATATAAAAAAAGATGCAAAATTTACAGATGCATTAAAAGATGTGTTTAATGCTTGTAAAACAGGAGCACAAAAATTCTTTAAAAAATACAGTCCAAAAATTGTAGATAAAGCAAAAGCTGATTATCCAAAAATGGATTTTAGCAAGATGAAACTTAAAACTTTTATAGCAAGCGCAACCACAGCAATAGCTTGCGGAATTGCAGGACTTTCTGAACGATTTAAAGGACCAAAAGTAAATCACACAAATAAAATATAAAAAAGCGGACTAAATAGTCCGCTTTAATATTTTTATTCTTTTTTGTTTTTGATAAAATAAACATGATTATACATTAATGACGAGGTAGGTTATGGAGCATTTTTATGCACTAATTCAAAATAATGCAATTATTATTTCAGCAATAATTTTGATTTTAGCTTATATTTTTATTGCCTTAGAAAAAATACCAAAGGTTACAATTGCACTTATAGGCGCTGCAATTGTTATTTTTTTAGGGTTAACAAGTCAAGAAAAGTTACTAACTGACGGATTATTAAATCATCACTATTTTATTAATTTTGTCGACTTTAATGTTATTTTCTTACTTGTATTAATGATGATAATAGTAAATATAACAACAAGATGTGGCGTATTTAAATGGATTGCCATTGAACTTTTAAAAATGACAAAAGGACAACCTTTAAAAGTTTTAATCACACTATCCTTTTTAACTGCTATTTTATCTGCATTTTTAGATAACGTTACAACTGTTATTTTAATAATGCCTATAACTTTTGTTGTCTGCAAACTATTAGATTTAAACCCTATTCCACTACTAATTGCAGAAATTTTTTCATCAAATATTGGTGGTACTGCAACTTTAATAGGTGATCCACCAAACATCATTATTGGTAGCGCTGCAAACTTCTCTTTTATGAGTTTTATAAAAGAACTAACACTTCCTTGTTTATTAATAATGATAGTTGTTTTAGCTTTCTTATATATGTGTTTCAAAAAAGATTTAAAAACAACTCAAGAAAAAATGGACAGTTTACAAGCTATTGATAACTCAAATACAATAACAGATAAAGCGTTATTAAAAAGAAGTTTGACAGTTTTAGGTTTAGTTATTTTAGGCTTTGTAACTCACGATATAACTCATATAGCAACATATTTAATCGCATTTATAGGAGCTGGCTTCCTTTTAATTTTTGAAAAACCAGAAGACATTTTCAAAGATGTAGAATGGAATACAATCTTCTTCTTTGTTGGTTTATTCATAATTATTGGTGGCTTTGAAGCTGCAGGCGGAATTAAATTAATGGCTGATTGGCTATTATCAGTAACAAAAGGCTCGCAAGAAATTACAGCACTTGTTATGTTATGGGGTTCTGGTATTCTTTCTGGAATCATTGATAATATTCCATTTACAGCAACAATGGCTCCAATGTTACAAGAAATTCAAGCACTAAAAGGATTTGATTACACATATCCATTGTGGTGGTGTTTATCTTTAGGTGCTTGTCTTGGTGGAAACTTAACTATAATCGGAGCAGCAGCTAATGTTATTGTTTCAGAAAATGCCCACAAATATGGATACGAAATTCCTTTTATGAGATTTTTAAAATACGGAGTTGTTGTTGTATTCATTTCTTTAACAATATCAACAGCATACATTTGGATAAGACATTTTATTTAATTAAACAAACAAAAAAAAGAACCGATTTTTAATCGGTTCTTTTTTTATAACTACAAAATTAATTCATATTGCCAATATTTGGAATTATTGACTTCACATTACCTTCTGCTTTAAAATCCTTTGGATTCATTGTAATAGAAATTCTATCTGCTTCAATTGTTCTGCCTTTTGTTTCAATTTTTGAACGACCTACAAATATAGCTTCATTTAATTTCTTTGTTTTTTCATCTGCAAGAACATTTACTTTTGGGCCTTGTGCATAATAATCTTCATATTTTACTTTTGTATTTCCAGAAGCAGTAACCATATTTATCAATTTATAATATGACTGATATGTTGACCATACTTGGATATTTTTTCCATCTTCAGTAACAACAGAAGTATGAACATTACCTATTGCATTAGCTTCTTGTTTTGCACTATCATATGTCAAATTATTTGCTTTAATTCTGCTTTTACCTTGTTTTAAATCAGCGCTACCAATTAACTCAATGTATTTAACATCATTATCTTTATTTAACTCAACAACAGCTTTTTCTGAGAAAGTTTCAATATCCTTATAAAGAATATTAACATTTCCAAAAGCTTTCATAACATTTGTCTTTTTATTGTATTCTTGTCTATCCGCAGTAACAATAACAACAGGTTTATCTTTTTCTGTAATTGTAGAAATAGAATCACCTTTTGCTGTAAAATACTTATTTAATAAAGACATATTTAATACTTGAGCTTTTATTTCATGTTTTTTACCTGATTCCATATAGTAAGAATAAGCATTATCTTGAAACTCTACACTATCAACCTTATGGTTTTTAGGATTAACTTCAACAACAGCTTTTGGACTCAAAACATTAATCCCACCTGATTTTACTTTAACATTTCCTTCAAGATAAATTTTACTATCAGCATCTTTAAATTCTTGCTTGTCAGATTCTACTGATAAAGAATCTGCCAAAACAACTACCCCTGATACTAAAAGTGTTAATATTAAAAATGCATTTATAATTTTTTTATTCATCTCTTCCCTCACTACATATAGAACTGTGTTTTTGTTCTACCTTCTATATGAAAATCTGAAAAATCACCTTTTAAAATAGCTTTAGTACCTACTACAATACCTTCATAAGGTTTTTCTATTCTAATGTTTCCTTCAGCTATTATATCAGATTCTTTACCAGCATACTCAATTTTATCGGCCTTAATATTTGTTCCATCTTGATAAATTAAAAATACGTTATTTGTTAAAACAATTTCTTTAGTTACAGAATTATAACTACCATTATCAGCTCTAAAACTTGCTTTAACTTTTTTATCTTCATAAAAATTTCCAATAATATCAGTTAAAAAAACCATATTATCAATATCACTATATCTGCCATTATCAGCATACATTTCCCAAAGCTTAACACCTTCTTTGGTTTCTGTAACTAATAAATTTTCAATATTCGCTTCTTTATTTTTATATGTTTGATTTACTAATTTATCTTTAAAAGATTTTGTCATAATACTTGCGCCAATAAATGCCCAAAATAATGCAATTATAAGCAATCCTAATAAAACAACATAAGTAATATTTCTTTTCTTTTTAAAGATATCTTTTAATGCCATATACGATATATTCCTCAGATATTAAAATTATCATATAATTAAAATTAAAATGCAATTGTTATTAAACTTATTTATACGATAATGTAAATATATGAACAAGATTTTAGAAACAAAAAAAGAAGAAATATATAAATGTTCAAAATGTGGCTTATGCCAAAAGTTTTGCCCTGTTTATATTGCTACAAAAAATGAGCTTTTTCTTCCAAGAGGAAGATATATCGTTTTAAACTCTTTCTTAAAAAATAATAAACCTTTATCAAAAGAATTTATACAAAATTTAGATATTTGCTTAAAGTGTAATTTGTGCAAAAATAATTGTCCAAGTGATATAAACTACAACGAAGTACTTGAAGAAGTAAAAAGGGAATACAATCTATTCAATTTTTCAAAGGAATATACAAAAATTTTGTATTTGGAAAAAATAAAAAGCCTCTTATACAAAATTTTCCCACTAAAAAGCATTTTTTTAAATACAACAATTGATAAATTATATTCAATAAAAATAAAAAGAAAAAAACAAAAAACAGAGAAACAACAAGGGAATGTTGTATATTTTCAAGGCTGTTTTAATAAATATATAAACCCATCAGATAAAAACGCTTGTTTGAATTTAATTCAAGAGCTTGGCTATAATACAATACAAATAAACAATAACTGTTGTGGTTATCCTCTTTTATGCGATGGCAATATTGAAAACTTTAATAAGAACAAAGAAAAAATAGTAAAATCAATTCCAAAAGATATAAAATATATAGTTTGCTCTTGTTCTACTTGCTATAAAACTCTACAAAATATAGAAGAAATAAAAGATAAACTAATCTTAATTGAAGATTTGGTAAAAAAAGAAATTATATATAATGAAAACTTTGCAAAATACGACAAAGATTTTTCACTAATGAATAATCTATTTATGCTAAAACAACCAAAAATAGCAAAAGAAATAGCAAATACTTTTGATTATAACGAGAAAAATATAACAACTTCATGCCTGCTAACAAAATGGAGTTTATTAAAACACAACATACAAGCATACTCAACAGCAGAAGCAATAAGCTTTTTAGACAAAAAAGAATAAAATTAATTGACACGCAAAATGTTTTTGTTATGATTAATACATAAGGTGAGCCACGTTAGCTCAGTTGGTAGAGCAAGGGACTGAAAATCCCTGTGTCCTTGGTTCGATTCCGAGACGTGGCACCATTTAACCGCACAAGTTGCGGTTTTTTTATTGCTCGAAATCGAACCCTTGGTTCTCCCCTCTCGCAAATAATGGCCTTGAGTACATCTCACGAACTAACTTCTTATCAATTTTCCCCACTACTTATCCACTAAACTTCAATTGGTGCAGTTTTAGTATATTTACAAAACGACTAAACTTCTTGCATATAAACAAGATATCTTATATTACTTGAATAACGTGTTGGACTTAATAAAGTATTTTCTTCAAACCCCTTATGCAAAATTCTAAATTTTGCACCTTGAGGATACATTACTTCAGAACAGCCAAACTCATGAAAACCTAAATTACGTGCTTTAGAAACTTTTTCGTTCTTCGGATAAATAATATACTTAACATTTAATTTACGATACATATCAGAAAAGGTTCCTTCAGCATAATTAAAATTTTTAGAACAAGATTTACTTGAATTAAAAGTTAAAACATCACCAACGTCTGGAATTTCTTTCTGAAATTCATCAAAATTTTGAACCAACATCCATCTTACGATTGGTGTCATTTTCTTTTTAGTACTATAAAAAGGAAATTCTTGTAACACTGCTTTGTTTTGTTTGTGCGATAAAACATTAATATTTTCAGTGGTATATTCTCTTTTCCAATTTTCAGCAATAATTGACATATCAAAATTTGATCTATTATAAAGATATCTTTTTAAATAAGCCTTATCTTCTTCACTTAATTCAACTTCTTCGTTTACAGGAAGTTCATCTGTATATTTTAGCTTGGAATTAATACTTTCTTGTCTATTGTAGTGTTCCAATGATTTTTGTTGAAAATATTTATTAGTAACATCGCTAAAATAATATACAATATTTTTTCCCTCTTTTTGAGGTGTTTCATCAATTATTTTGCATAATTCCGAAAACATATCACTTAAAAATTTTAGCTTATATTTGGCACCTTCTATTTCCCAAGGATGATTAATATAATTTGGCTTTGGTAACATTTTAGATATTTCTTCATCGGTTAAAATATGAGACTGAAATATTTCTTTTAAGTCTTGAGGCGTCATAGCTTTTTTCGTATCAAATTTAGCATACATTCCTAAATCCAGACCCATATTACATAAAAGACCACCAGTAGAAATATCAATTTTATTCAAATAATCATCAAAACTCATTTTATCTTTATCATAAAACATTATTTTATCTAAATAAGTATTTAATATTTCTCTCGTATTAAAACACTCTTCACTTCTATCATTTACAGGAAGAGTAGAACCAAACTTAATATATGAATAGGTATTTATAGCACTTATTTTCATAATTTTCTAATAAACAGAAAACTTGTAAAAAATTTTTTTGCCATTATTCAAAAAGCACGCAGCCATTTATAACAAGCCCCAATTATACACCTTTTGTAACAAATAGTTCAAAATTCGTCAATTTTTTATATTCAAAATTGTTTATATATATAATATATACTTTTTACATAAGGATACGAGAATGAAATTAAATGAAAACGCTTTAAAAGTAAAAAATAATGTTATAAATAATTTTAAAAATATTATAAATGAAGGCGAAACAACTATCTCAAAAGAAGATTCTGTTTTTAGCAAAAATTTTAATATTTCTTCTCCTTGGAAAAAAGATCCTATAAATAACAAAAATATTGCAAATTACATCATAGAAAACCCTAATAATTCTACAGATGGTCTTTTCGATATTAATAACGATGGAACAAATGATGGCAATATTACATATATCCGAGATAAAAATAATAACGTTATTGGTGCAAGTATTTTTTCTTTAGATGGTGAAAAAAAGGCCGATATTGATTTAGAATTCGATGAAGATATGATTTCTAAAATTGCTATAGATAATGATTTTGATAATATTGAAGATTATACTCATTATTTAGAATATGAAACATCAAAACTTAATAATGGAGATACACATTTATCATATGAAAGAATAGAAAAAAAGAATAAAAACACAACAACAATTACAGAAAGAAAATATTCTAATACTTGGTTCTTTGATTCGAACGCAAAAAGAACAGAAACAACTTCTACATATAATACAAATGGCGAAATTACAAAAAAAGAAAAAAGCAAATATGATTCAAAAGGAAATGAAAGATATAATGAAACTGAAAGATATGAAAATAATGAAGTAACAGACAGAGAAAGAACTGAATACGACACTAATGGAAATATTAAATATTCAAGAGTAGAAGAATATGAAAATGGTGTTCTTATCGAAGGGGAAGAAACATTCTATAACAAAGACGAAGACTTTATATATTCAATTAATACAAATGGTAACAACGGAAAGGTTGATTTTACGGAACAAGGGGGCATTGGCGATTGTTGGTTACTTGCCTCTGTAAATGCCTTAAATAATGTAGATCCTGAAATAATGAAGGATATGATTTCATATACTGATGACGGCGCTATAATAGATTTTGCGTTTGAATCATATGAAATAACAAACGAAGAACTTCAAAAAGAAAAAGCAAAAAGACAATATTCTACTGGCGATGACGATATGATTAGAATCGAAATTGCAATGGAAAAATATTTAAATGATTTTGTAGATGGAAAATTAAATATTCCTAAAGAAGATTACATTTTAAACCCCGAAAAAGCATTTTGGGAACACGGTAATGAAGAATCAAATGAAATTTTAATTGATGGTGGCTTTGCCGCACAAGGACTGTACCTTATGACTGGAAAAGAAGTTGATATAATAAAAAATACCGATTCTGATTTGCAAAAGAATATGATAATAAAAGGACTTGGTCCTCAAATAAACAACAAAGAAATTGCAGCAACATGCGGATTTAAAAAAGATAAAGAAGTTACTGATATAAATGGTAACACAATTGAATTGAAAGATAATCATGCATATACTATTAAATCAATGAATTCAAAAACTACTGTTATTATAAATCCACACGATTCTTCTACAAATATAGAAATATCAACTAACAAATTCTTAAAGAATTACCGAGATATTACAACATGCGACATTAATGGGGAGCCTCATGCATTAAAAAAAGCAACAAATTTTGCTGAAGATGTTGCAAATGAAATTGACAATTTTGTTTTCGAGGTTGTAAACGGAACTGAAGAATTTTTTGTAGATGCTTGGGATTCTTTTACTGAACTATTTGATTAAAAAACTATACTAAAGCATCATTTAAATAATCAATACCTTTTTCATCAACAGATTGATTTGCATATCTTTCTGCTAAATTTGCAACATTAGCTTCAAATTGATCTTCATCAAACGTATCTTCTGATGATAAAATTGTTCCTACTTTTGCAGAAAGCAATCTATCTAACTGCATACCCGTTGTTTCAGTACCTTTATTCCAAGCATAAGCTAAATATTCTGTATTATTCATTTCTTGCCCATCAGCGGTAAGAGCATATCGAATATGGTCTAAATTTTCAGAAGTAATTTCAACAGAAATATCCATTTTCTTTAGCAACTTATTCAACTTATTCATTTGATATTCTTCATTATACTTTTTATTTTTCGTAAAGATACCATTAGATTTAGTATCGTTTTCGGCTAATAAAACGTCCTTAAACTGATTTCTCAACTTTTTTTGATCATACGAATCAAGCGACTTAAAACTTGTTGATATTTTATTCAAAATATCATTTCCATTTTGTTCCGCTTCTTTTAATTTATTCGTATCTTTAGAAATATCAGCGCCAATCTTTTTATGTTCTTCTGTCATTTTATCTTTATAAACATCATATTTTTCATCTAAATCACTTAATAAAACCATTGTTGCTATTGCAGATTTATCAGGTTCTGAATATAAATTATTATCGGCAATATCAGTAGCTTTAATACCACTTTCTGTTAATATTTGTCTTTTATCTTCTGGCAGGCCATTTGCTTGCATATGGTCATAAATTTTTAATTGAGTAAGCCCTGATGATGCAGACTTTCCACCTCTTAAATTATCAATTTCTTTAAGAAAACCTCTAATTTTTGCACGTATGCCTGTGTTTTCTTCAACATAACCTTTTTCTTCGCCCATACCTGTCTCTTGGCTTGCTAATGCCAATGCAACACAAGACAATCCATCATATTTTTCTTCAGAAATACCTAATTTTTCACACAAAGATGATTTATTATCCTTTAAACCATTAAAAAATTCTGTTGCTTGAGTATTCTGTTCCCCACCACCAACAGCCTTAGATGAAACATCAATGGCTTCAAATGTAGAATCAAAATCTTTTCTTCTGCCTTCTGTTTTTTCAGTCTCAAATAAAAATTCTATTTCTTCTAATTCTAAATTTTTAACTTGTTTAGACTGGTTATTTTCATTATAAATCTTTATATCATTTGATGTTCCACGAATATTAGACATAATTATACCTTCTTTTTCCAATAATTAATTTATCGGCAAATAAACAAAAAACTTTAATTCAAAATAAATTTTTATTAAAAATATTAAGCAAAAAATATTTTGTTTGGATTTATAACATACAAATACAAAAAGGAGATTTAAATGAATATTAATCAAGTATCATTCGGAAAAGCAGTAAAAATAAATGCTTCAAAAGAAGTAGCACAACAATTATTAGATGCAAAAAAGAATAAAGAAAATGAAGGAACAATTCTTAACGGTTTTCTTAATACAGTATTTGGAGCAGAGAAAATAGAAGATGAATTTATTTATGAAGTAGGCAAAAAAGAAACATATGTTTTTACAAATAATGATGCCATAGCATCAGGTGCTTTTATTTCATATGGAGCAAAAGGTTCAGACACTCTAAATTCAGATAAAATGGCAAAAATTGCATTTAATTCAACTGCACTACAAGACAAAGGTGTTTTAACAATTACAAAAAAAGAAGAAGAAAAAACAAAAGACGAAAAAATACAAGTTGTATTAAAAGATGCTTGTTACACAGATGCTAAAGGCCATAAACTAAATTTCAATGCAATTGGATAATATAAAAGAAGCGAGGCAAATGCCTCGCTTTCTTTTTTAGATTTCTTATTCTTCTTCTGATTCTTCAAAATATTTTGAACCGAATAAAGCCATCATTCTTTGCATAAGATCAAAATCTGTTGTTCCTGTAGTTTGATATTCTTTTTGCATTTTTTCAACAGTTTCGATAAGTTTTTCTTCCAAGCCATCTAATGAAGAAATAACCTGCATTTGTTTTTCAAAATCTTGTAAATCTACCTTCTTATACCTTTCATGACTATGCTTTGAAATTTCGCTAAAAGACATTCCATCTTTTGCACCAATTTCCGCATATTTTAACATTGTTTGAACAGAAGGTTCATATAAAATGCCTTCACTAATACAATAGTCTAATATTTTATCTTTTAACATTTGTTCTTTTTTAAGTATTTTACTTTCATCTGTTTCTGTATATTTAACATGTTCTAACTCTCCTAATAAAGCCCCAATTGTATTCTGGCGTTCATAACCAAGAGAATCATTTATGTGTAAAATTGCTCTTTTATGTGAATCTTCAATCTGTCTTGAAGAATTAACTGCTTGGAAAATTTCTTGATTTAATTTTGATTTTTCTGTTTCATCAAAAATATTTTTTCTTTCATTTAACATTGATTGTATATTATCAGCATTAGAAATTTTCAAACAAGCAGTTTTAAGTTCATAATCTAATCTTTTAACTTTTTCAGAATAAAGACCATTTTTCTTTGCTGCTTGCATTACCTGTGCAAGTTTTGCTTGTACAGAATTTTGTTCTTGTTCTGATTTTGCTTGTGCTAATTGATCATACAAAGGATATAACTCCTTTTTTAATGTTTCAGGGAAATCAGCCTTTTGCATTAATTTTTCTTTTGCTTTAATGCCATCCAAATATACATTTTGAACAGCAAAATCCAAACAACCAATCTTTGCTTCTTCTTTTAATTGTTTTTGTTCTTCACTCATTTTTTCTGAAGAAGATAATACTTCTTTACTCATCAAATAAGATAAATCACTAAAAGATGTTACTTCTTCCATTTGCTTAAATAAATCAATTGTATCTTTAACTTTTTCTTTATTATCACCTAAAGAAAGTATATATTGCTCTTGTGAAAGTCGGCTTATTTTTCTATCAGCAGCTTGATTCTCCATAGCAAAAGAATTCAATGCAGACAAAATATCATCATTAAGTGCTTTCCTTAAACTTTCATTTTGAATAGAATTTCTTGTATTTAACATTGATTTCAACTCTTGTGCATTCGCAAAATTCACACAAGCTGATGTAATTTCTGTATTGATTTTTTGGAATTTAACACTTTCTTCATAATTATCAGCAGATTCATGTATCAACTGAGCAATTTTTGCTTGTATTTCGGCTTGTTGTTCAGCTGTTTGTGCTTTTGATAAATTATCATACAATGGAGCTAAATCAAACATCAAAGCTTTTGGATAATCAGCCTTATCAAACAATTGATTCATTGCTTTTGAAGAATGCTCAATAATACTATCTACAGAAACTGTCAATGCTGCGATTTTAGCTTCTTCTTGCAATTGTTTATCTTTTTGAGACATTATTTTAGAAGCAGACATATCTAATTTTGTCTCTAAACTTTGAAATTCAGAGAAAGATTTTACTTCTTTAATTCCACCATACAATTCTTTGAAATAATCAGTTTTTTTAATTCTTTCAACAGGTTTAACTTCTGAAAGTCTTTGAATTTTACGTTCATACATTTCATGTTCTAAAACACAAGAATTAAGTGTGCCAAGAATATTATCATTCAACTCTGTTTTAAGATTTTCATCTTGTATAGCATCTCTATCTTGCAACATTGATTTTAAAGAATGTGCATTATTTAAATCTATAATTGCAGAAGTTATTTCTGTATTAACTTTTTGTAATTGAGCACGCTCATAAGAAGGATTTGTTTGCTCAAACTTTTCAATATCAGCTTGGATTTTAGCACGTTCTTGATCACTGCGTGCATTTGCTAAATTTTTATATAATACATTTAATTCACCATTTAATGGTTGTTTCTCAGAAAGGAAATCATTTATATGTATTTCTATTTCAGCTTGTACCTGTGTTTGTTCTTCTTTAGAATTAGCACTTGCTAATCTTTCATATAATGGTAATAAATCATTTTTTAATGTTTCAGGTAAATTCGTATTTTTTAATAAAGTATTTTTTTGTTGGGTTGCTTTATCAATAATATTATCAATTGCAAGACTTAAAGCATCAAGTTTAACATTATCTCTTATTTGCTTTTCTTCTTCACTCATATCTTTTTTTGCACAAACATCATCTACTTCACCACCTAAGCTTGAAAATTCACTCAATGAAGTTACTTTTGACATATCATCATACATTTGAAGTGTACTATCATAATTGCCCATATGTAGAATAAGAGCTCTAATATTTTCTTGTTTTTTAGGCAATGCTAAATTTGCAATAGGTTCATCTATCATCCAAGTAATTCTACCTTCTACAGGTGTATAATCAAATTTAGGCATTTGTGTTTTTGGTTGTTCTATCTTTTCAACTACAGGTTTAGCACAACTTTCACATTTATGTTCTTGTTGTACTGTTTCTTGTTTTGCTGTTTCTTTTTGAGTTTCTTGTTGTTTTTTTACCCACTGTTCAACAACATCATCAATATTTTTATCAGAAACAAATTCATCAAGAATCATTCCTTTTAAAAGACTCATTGCTACTTTTGTTGCTTCTTCATCCCCACCTGTACTTTTGTAAATAGAATCCTGAATTTTTGTTTCAAAAGTACCAATTAAATTTCTTATTCCACCTAAAAAACCCATTTTTTTCTCCTTTTCTACATATTTACTTCTTTCGACAAAAAAAGAAAAAACTTTAAGAAAACAAAGAAATTTGTTACAAAAAGTAAACACTAAATATAAACTTAGTGTTTTACTTTTTCAAAGAGAAACGAGGCATTTGCCTCGTTCCTGAATTCTTTATTTATCTTTATAATAGTTTTCTAACAGTTCTTCGCCTTGTTCTTGTGCATAATCTAATAATTTTTGATAATCACCACCGAAGACTGACATATCTTCTGCCACACCATCTGTAGCCATTGCGAATAAACCAAGAGTTGTTTCTATTAATTTTTCTGAAAGTTCAATTGTTTTTGTATCAGCTTTTGTCTCAGTTTTTGTTTCTGTCTTTGTTTCTGTTGTTGTAGTAGCAGGTGGTTCATCTGGTTTTTTATCTGTAGCTGTAGTAGATGATGCTGGTTCTTGTTTAGTTTCTGTTTTACCACCTGTTTTGCAACTACATGTTGGAGGACAATCACAAACTTTCACATCTTCTGGAGCTTGTAGCCCTAAAGTTACATATAATGTTTTAATTGACATATTGTTTACAAGGTTATTCTTTTCGCAATATTCTTTTACAGCATCTTGTACTTTTTCAAGACTTGCACTTGTTGGATCACTCCATAAAGAATCAAGTAATTTATTTAAGTTGGCTTTATGTTCTTTATTAATACCAATTGATTTTTCAAGTACAGATTTTGTTTCTAAATTTAAAGATTCATACTCGAAACGCTCAGCTGCAGATGTTAATCTTTCCATATATTGAGATTTTGTTGTTGCGCTTTCTGCAGAAGCTATCTTTTGGAAATCTAACTCAGCATTTCTTGTGAAAGCAAGTTTTAAACAAATGTTTTGAAGTTCTTTATTTGTTTGTTGCATTTGTTCTGTACAATAGCCTTCTTCTTCAAGCGCTGCTAATGCTTTATCAATTTTAGCAATTTGCTCTGCTGCTTTTTCTGAAGAAGTAACATCAGCTAACTCATCATAA
>JAZSQW010000020.1:0-4140 GCA_045538205.1 Candidatus Avigastranaerophilus sp.
AAGGCTCAAAGTGTTGAAATGCCTTTCATTAATCCTGTTTCAATGTATATGCAATATGATGTTAAAGCTGATATTGATTCAAAATTAAAAATTAGAAATGGTAAATATTCTAATAAAATTGTTTCTAAAGGTTATTTTAATATTGATAATTTAACATTAAAATTAGCTGATTTTGTTCTTCCAAAAAGTAGTATTCACGCTACAACAAGAGGAACAAATGTTAATTTGGAAACTGATTTATATATTGATAAAGATGATAAAATTAATTTATTAGGTAATTTAAATTACGGCAAAAGACCTTTTGTTGATATGACATTTAAAACAACAGAAATTCCTGTTGATAATGTTTTATCTTTAACAAAATCTGCTTTGAATGCATTTAGCGTTCCACATGAATTAGCACCATTAAAAGCAAATGGTACTTTCAAAGCTGATACTTATATAAAATCTAATTTTAAAAAATTAAATTCAACTGGTAGCATTGCAATAAAAGATTGTTCTATAAAAAATACTAAAAACAATAATCAATTAGTAAAAGCTAATGCAATTATTTCTTTAGAAAATAATATGCTTGAGTTTATTGATACAGTTCTTGAAATTGCAGAAACTTCTTTCAAATTGGGCGGTACAATTGATGCTAAATCAAATGCAGATATTTCGTTGCAAATGCAAAAAATGCCTGTTGAAAAAGTTTTCACAATGTTTTTACCTGAAGAAATGAATAAAATTTATAAAGTAAATTCAGGGGATATTAATTTAACAGCTGATTTAAAAGGTGAACTTAAAAAGGCTGTTGGAAATGTTAGTTTATCAGTTGATAACTTAGCATTATTAGATAAAGTTAATAAAATTAATTATTCTAATAATAAATTAACAGCTGATTTTGTTAGTGATTTCAAAAAATTTACAGGTGATGTAAATAATAATAATTTTAAATTATCAATGAATGGTGCAACTGTTGGTGTTGATAAATTAAATATAAATGTGGGAGAAAAAGATGTTGTTATCGCTCCAGCTCAAATAAAAATCAATTCAGCATCTATTTTGAATTTACAAGGTAATATAAAAAATTACATTAAAAATCCTGATTTCGATTTTGATTTAAATGGTGATGTGTCTACAGTTGATTTAAAACAATTATTAGGTAAAGATTTAGCTATATTTATCGACCAAAAAGGTAAAATTCCTGTAAATGTTGAGTTTGTTGGTGATAAAGAAAAACAAACATTAACAGCGACTATTGAGGCTGATAGTAATAATTATATAACTCCAATTACAATTAAAAATGTATTAAATAAAAATACTTTAATGCAAGCAGTTGTTGATTTTAAGGGTGATAGATTAAAAGTAAAAGATACAGGTTTATTTATTAAAACAATTATTCCTGATGAAAAAAATCCTGAAAAAACAACTGTTAAATTAACAGATGTTGTAAATGTTGATGGAACAATTACAAAATTGAACACATCAAACCCACATATTAATTTATTAAAAGTAAAAGTGCCGGAAGATATTAATGCTTCTATATTTGCATTCCCTACTTCAAAAATGAGTGCAAAAGGTAATGTTTATTTATATGGTGAATTAGCATCTCCTAAATTCAGAGGTGATTTTAAGGTTTGGGATTTTGCTATTCCTGAGTTATTTTTATCTATTGATAAAATCGTTGCTGATTTTGAAGGTAAAGATTTAGATGTAAATGTTGTAAATGTTATAGCAAATGGTTCTGATTATAATGCTTCTTTAAAGGCAGATTTATCTCCTTCTAAAAACTTTGTAATTAAGAATTTGAATGTAATATCAAAACTTACAGATGTTGATAGATTAATGAAAATAGTAGAAGCTTCAATGAAGTATATGCCACAAAGTGCACCTGCAACAACTACTTCTACTCCATCATCAAGTGTTACAAGCGCTGATATTCCTGTTCTTGTAAAAGATGGTTCTATTGATATTAAACATATAAAAACAGGTGCTATTAATTTATATGATACAACTGCAAAATTATTGTTAGCTAATAATGTTTTATACGTGAATGATTTAATTACTTCTGCATTTCAGGGCAAAGTTGATGGTGATGTTTCTGTAAATCTTATTAGCACATTGATAAAAGCAAATGTAAAAGGTAAAAATTTAGATGTAGATGAAACTTTGTTATCTGCAGCTAATATGAAAGATACTTTATCTGGAACAATGGATTTTACAGCAGATATTAGTTTGAAAGGTGCTACATATCAAGAACAAATGGCATCATTATTAGGTGAAGTTACATTTAACATGAAAGATGGTGATTTAGGACCATTTGGTAAGTTAGAAAACTTGATTATGGCTGAAAATATTAGAGAAAATGCTTTCTTCCAAAGTACTATTGGTTCTATATTGCATTCTTTATTATCATTTGATACAGCACATTATAATACTTTGACCGGTAAAGTTACATTTAAAGATGGTGTTGTTGATATTCCTAAAATTAATTCTGCAGGTGATATTATGGCAACTCATATTTTTGGTACATTTGATTTGTTAAAAAATACTATTGATATTAAGTTAAGAGGAAGATTAGGTTCACAAGTTTCTGAGTCTATGGGCGTGTTGTCATACTTAAACCCTATTAAGTTGTTAAAGGCAACTCCAGGCATGAGTTTGGTTTTAGGTAAAATGTTCTTCTTGTTTACAGAGGCTGTTACTCAAGAAGATATGGATATGATTCCTGCTTTAGGTAAAGAAATTGATGACGTTAATTCAACAAAATTCCAAGTTGTTTTAAGAGGTGATGTTGCAAAACCTTTAACACTTGTAAAATCTTTCAAATGGATGGCTCTTCAAACTGATATTGATAATGCTTCAAGTCAAGTTAATGCACTTCCAACAAATACAGTGCCTGATTTATCAAGTTTAGGTATTGATATTACTAATTTGAATTCAGAAGAGCTTAAAACTCAAGTAAAAGAACAAGCAAAAAAACAAGTTCAGCAAACTTTAGATAGTGCTATTTCTGAAGATACAAAAAAATCAATTGAAGAAGCAAAACAAAATGTAGAGAAGGCTAAAGAATCTGTTAATAAGTTAAAAGATCTTTTTAAAGGCGATGAAGCAACAAAAGAAGATTTAAAACAAAGGGCTTTATCCGGTTTAAAGAATAGATTAAACCAAGCTTTAACAGTTGAGCCGGTTGAAGAAACTCAAGAATAAATAAAAATTATAAATATATTAAAAGAGCCTATTTACAGGCTCTTTTTTATTGACGTAATACTCAAAAATTTATATTATTAATATATTGGTAGATAAATTGAAAGGTTTTTTATGGAACTTTGGATGTTATTTATAGTTATTGCAATTATTGCAGGGGTTGTTGAAATAGTTGCTCCTACATTATTCTGCATTAACTTTGCCTTTGCTGGTATTATTACTGCCTTGCTTTCAGTTTTTTGGGGTGGTTTTGTTGGAAATATGATAGTATTTATTGTTCTGTCAGTATTATCTATTATTTTTATTAAACCTTTATTGCAAAAAATGTTGAAAAAAGAAGATGAAACAGATTTTAATGCTCAGTATGTTGGTAAAATTGTAAAAGTAATTGAGCCGATTACTAATTTAAAAGGTGCTGTTACTATTTACGAAGAAAGATGGGAAGCAAGATTAAAAGACGCAGGTGAAGAAATCGCTGTTGGTGCTGATGTTAAAATTGTTTCTAATGATAGTACTATTTTATTTGTAGAGAAAATATAGAAAAGGAGTTTTTATGTTTGCATTTATACCAATTCTTTTAGCTTTTTGTATATTTGTTGTATTAAAAGGTGTTATTATTGTTCGACAACAAGAAGCTGTTATTATTGAAAATTTAGGTAAATATTCAAAAACATTACAAGCTGGTTTGAATTTTATCATTCCATTTGTCGAAGCACCACGACCAATGGTAAAAGTATCAAAACAATCAACATTAGATGGCAGAGTATATTCTGTACCTACTTATTCTCCACGTATTGATTTAAGAGAAACAGTTTATGATTTCCCACGTCAAAACGTAATTACAAAAGATAACGTAACAATTAGTATTAACGCTTTGTTGTATTTCCAAATTATTGATGCAAGAAAAGCTATTTATTCTATTGAAAACTTGCCAGAGGCTATTGAAAAATT
>JAZSQW010000029.1:0-2739 GCA_045538205.1 Candidatus Avigastranaerophilus sp.
AGCTTGGTATGTAAAAGAATTCGCTGCAATGGTCGAAGACCGTTTTGAAAACATTTTAATTTTAGGAATGGGTGGTTCAGCGCTTGGTGGTAAAGCAGTTTGTGAAGCTCTACTTCCACCATATTGGAACTTTTTAACAAAAGAACAAAGAAAAGGGTTTCCAAGAATATTTTTCTTAGATAACATCGATCCTGATCAAATGAGCGCATTGCTTAATATGCTTGATTTAAAAAAGACTTTAGTTAATGTTATAACAAAATCAGGTTCAACTGCCGAAGTTATGGCACAATTTATGGTAATCAAAGAAAAATTACACGAAGAATTAGGTGATGATTACAGAAAACACATTGTTGCGACAACTGATAAACATATGGGAATTTTAAGACAACTTTCTAACCAAGAAGGTTATAAAACTTTTTATATTCCTGATGACGTTGGTGGAAGATTTTCTGTATTTTCTGCAGTTGGATTATTACCATTAGCACTTGTTGGCATAAATATTGATGAAATAACACAAGGCATAAAAGATATGGACTTGATGTTAAAAAACACAGATATCTATCAAAATATTGCTGCACAAAATGCTTTAATTCATTACTTAATGAACAAAGAAAAAAATAAAAAGATTTCTGTAATGATGCCATATTCAAACCGTTTAAGATATGTAGCTGACTGGTATTGTCAATTATGGGCAGAATCATTAGGAAAAGAAAAAGACAACGAAAACAACATAGTAAATATTGGTCAAACCCCTATTAAATCAATAGGTGTAACAGACCAACACTCACAACTTCAACTTTATAATGAAGGTCCAAACGATAAGATTATAAACTTTTTAAGAATAAAAGAATTTGATACAAATTTAGATATTCCTAACATATTTGAATACACAGGAATTAGCTACTTAGGTGGCAAATCAATTAATAGATTATTTAACGCAGAAGCCGACTCAACGATGGCATCATTAATCGACTACAAACGACCAAATGTAACATTAACAATTCCAAAAATTACAGCATATTACATTGGTCAATTACTATATTTCTTCCAAATTCAAACAGCCATCACAGGTGCTTTATATAACATTAACGCATATAATCAACCAGGAGTAGAACAATTAATAAATTACACATATGCATTAATGGATAGAATTGGTTACGAAGATTCTGCAAATGAATTAAAAAATAAGTTATCAAATATTACAACTGTTCAAATTTAATTGCCATGTGCTAAAATAAGCAATATGAAACGAAGAACAAGAACAGTACAAAATTATAAAATTGATACCTTCTCTTTTAATGATTCTATTAAATACATAATGGATAAAATTGAGAAATTTGAAGGTATGCACATTGTTACCATCAACCCAGAAATGATTGAATTAGCTAATAGGAACGAAGCTTTTGCTGAAATTTTAGATAAAGCAGATTTAGTTGTTGCTGATGGTGTTGGCATAAAAATTGCTTTAAAATTAAAAGGAACAAACATTGAGCAAGTAAGAGGAATTGAACTTGCAAAAGCAGTTGTAAAAAGATGCGAAGTAAAGGGCTATAAGGTTGCTCTAATTGGTGCAAAAGAAGATGTTTTACAACAAACAATAACCAATTTAAAAAAGGAATTTCCAAAATTAGACATTTGTTACAGTCAGAACGGATATTTTGATAGTTTTCAAGAGGAAGATATTCAAAATAAACTAATAGAAAAAAGACCAACTGTAATATTAGTTGCAATGGGCGCTCCAAAACAAGAAGTATTTATTCAAGAATGTAAAGAAAAATACCCAATAGGTATTTATATTGGCGTTGGTGGTTCTTTTGATGTTTGGAGTGGGAATGTAGAAAGAGCACCTGAAATATATCAAAAATTAGGTTTAGAATGGTTATATAGAACAATATCTCAACCAGAAAGATTTAAACGAATTTATAAGACTTTGCCTGTATTTCTATTTAAAGCTATAATAGAAGCAATGACATTTAGGGGTAAATAAATGGGAAATAATTTAAGTGTATCAGAAATTGAAGAAATAAAAGGTGTATCAAAAAAGCTAAGAAGACAAATTCTTTCTATGATACATAATGCGAAATCAGGACATCCAGGCGGTTCTTTATCGTGCATAGATATTTTAAATGTTCTTTATACAAAATGTATGAAACATTTTCCTGAAGGAGAAAAAAATCCTGATTACGGAAATAGAGATAGATTTATTTTATCAAAAGGACACGCTTCAGCATCATTATATGCAATACTTTCACATTGTGGATATTTTGGTGAAAAAGATTTAATGACTTTTAGAAAATTTGGTTCTAAATTACAAGGTCATCCTTGCTGCCATAAAGTTAATGGTGTAGAAATATCAACAGGCTCATTAGGTCAAGGCTTATCAATTGGCTGCGGAATGGCATTAGGGCTTAAATTAGATAAAATTTCTTCTAAAGTTTTTGTTTATCTTGGTGATGGGGAAACAGAAGAAGGAAGTGTTTGGGAAGCAGCTATGAACGCTTCACATAACAAATTAGATAATTTAATTGCAATAATAGATAGAAATAACTTGCAAATTGATGGTTCAACTGAAACAGTTAAATCTGTTGGTGATGTAAACGCAAAATTCAAAGCATTTGGCTGGGATACAAAAGAAATTGATGGTCATAACATTCAAGAAATTTATGATGCAATTAACGAAGCAAAAAAAGCAACAAAACCATTTGCAATTATTGCAAAAACAGTAAAAGGAAAAGGTGT
>JAZSQW010000063.1:0-3866 GCA_045538205.1 Candidatus Avigastranaerophilus sp.
GCACCTTTTAAATATACATGTTTTATCTCATTTTGTGCAAGTTCTGTGTTAATTGTTATAAGGATTCTTAAACATTTTTGTAAAGAACCTTTTATTTTCATTTCATTAAAACAAACCATTGGAACATATTTCCAATCAGTAAAAACTTCACGAGCAATCTTAGCAGGATAAACACAATCTATATCATCAGTTAAAGTAAAAATAACATTACTTATATCTTCTACATTAAAGCTATTTTTATCTATAATTTCAGAAATCAATTCAACAGTAGCACTATGAACTGCTTCTATTGTGTTTTCTTCAATTGTTATTGCACCACGAATTCCTCTTTGAAGCATTTTACTCTCCTATAACAATACCTGCTTTTATTTTAGCACCATTTGCAAAATCATAAGCAGCCATTACACCTTTACTTTCTGGTTTTACTTTTGTTATTAAAATAACACCTTCAGAAGTATTTATTTCAATACCATTTTTAGAAACATTTACTACTTCTGCTATTTGTTTATTAGTTTTTTCAAAAGAAACAACTTTAGATTCTATAATTTTTACATTTTTTCCACAAATAAATGTATTTGCAGTAGGAAAATCAACCATAGAACGAACTTGATTATGTATTTCTTTTGCTGTTCTATTCCAATCAATTTCTCCGTCTGTTTTTTGGAATTTTTTAGCAATAGTAACACCATCTTCAGCTTGTTTAACAGGTTTCAAATCACCTGAATACAAACCTTTTAATGTTGAACATAATAAAGCAGGTGATTTTTCACTAATAATATCTTTTAGTTCAATATTTGTCATATTTTCTGTAATTTCAATTTCGTCACACTCGCAAATATCACCAGCATCAAGTTCTAAAACAGTAAGCATTGTTGTAATACCTGTTTTGCAATCACCATTATAAATACATCTTTGAATAGGATTAGCACCACGATATTTAGGTAACAAAGATGCGTGAAGATTTACTGTTGCAAACTTTGGTATATCTAAAACTTCTTGAGATAAAATCTGACCAAAAGCGAATGTAACAAAGAAATCAGGTTGCATATCTTTTAATTTTGCTTTTAATTCTTCATCACGACTAATTCTTTCTGTTTGAAAACAAGGTATATTATTTTCAATTGCACAAACTTTAACAGGTGGTGGAGTCAATTTATTTCCACGACCTTTAGGTCTATCAATTTGTGTTACAACAGCTAACACTTCTATTTCTGAATTATTATGTAACTCCTGCAAACTTTTCACTGCAATATCAGGAGTGCCCATATAAACAACTTTAATCAAACTATTTCTCCTCTTGAACAGGAAGTTGTTGAATAGCTTCTTCCAACTCAGGTTCATCAATCAAATATTTTTCTTCAACAGGATTTAAACCTTTTTCCATTAAAGCTTTATCTGCATCAAAGCGATTTCTACAATGGTCAACAAATAAAATACCGTCTAAGTGATCAAATTCATGTTGAATAGCTCTTGCAAGCAAAGAACCATCAGTAACTTCTAAAATAAATGGACGTCCTTTTATATCTAAAGCCTTAACTTTAACCGAACTATATCTTCTAACATTTGTATATGCTTCAGGAAAACTTAAACAACCCTCGTAAGAATTAATAGCTCCTTCTTTTTTCAAGATTTTAGGATTGATAAAAGTAATAGGATTCATTGTTTTTTTATCCATACCAACATCAATAACAAAAACTCTTAAATTAACTCCAATTTGAGGAGCTGCAAGACCAACACCATTAGTGGCATACATTGTATCATACAAATCTTCAACCAAAGTTTGTATTTTTTTTGATATTTTATGAACTTCTTTTGATTTTTCTCTTAAAGATGGTGCGCCATATTTTACAATCTTTTTTACACTCATTAACTACTCCTTTTTTCCATCTCCAAATTTAGCATATCTATTTAATACTATCATTACTACCGATATTATAACAGCATAAATAAAATATTTCGTAGTATCAGATGCAACAATAAACATTGCTAACCAACCCATAAACAAAGAAAAGGCAACTAATATCAACACCGCCATATTTTGAGATAAACCAAAATTAAGCAATTTATGATGAATATGTTCAGCATCTGGAACAAAAGGAGATGTCCCTTTTAAAATTCTTCTTATAGATGCAAAAGTAATATCTATAATAGGTACAGCTAAAACTAACAATGGAATATACATTTTTATATCAGTAGCATCTTTTGCAAATAATATAGATAATGTTGCAAGAAGAAAACCACCAAATAAAGCACCTGAATCACCCATAAATATTTTAGCAGGATGGAAATTATATGTTAAAAATCCAAGCATAGAACCGGCCAAGATGAATGCTATTAAACTACTTACCAAATCACCTGTTGCAATTGATATTAAACCAAGTGTAACAGAGCTTATTGTAATAACAGAACCTGCTAATCCATCAACCCCATCAATAAAGTTAACAGCATTACTAATACCAACTATCCAGCATATTGTTAAAGCATAAGCGATTGGAAATGGCAATGCCACCAAGCCAACAAAAGGAATAAAAATTGATGTAACTTTTACCCCTAAACAAAAAACAATAGTTGCTATAGATAATTGAATAACAAACTTAAATTTTGCACTTAATCCATAAATATCATCTACTAAACCAAGCAAGAACATTAAAGAACCGCCCAATAATAAGCCTGATAGTAATCTACCGTGTGGATAATAACTTAAAATTATCAATGACACAAAAGAAAGAATTGTGCATATCCAAATAGAAATCCCACCCAATCGTGGAATAGGGTGAGAATGTATTTTTCTTTCATCTGGTTTATCATAAAGCCCCAATTTTTGAGAAAAAGAAATTACCAAAGGAAGTATAAAAACTCCTAATATAAAAGCAATAACTGTTCCTATAATATGTGCTTCTGATAATCTTAAAACTGTCATAATTAATCCTTATACAATGGGTATTTTTCACAAAGTTTTAAAGAACGTTCTCTTAATTCTTTGATTTTTTCTGGTTCTTTTGTATCTGAAATTTTTACTGCTTCTGCAATAATCTTACCAACTTCAACCATATCTTCTTCTTTAAAACCTCTTGTTGTAACAGCTGGCGCACCTAATCTTACACCACTTGTTACAAATGGACTTTGTGGATCATTTGGAACTGTATTTTTATTGGCTGTAATACCAACCAATTCAAGCATATTAGCAATATCTTTACCTGTTTTATTAACTTTTCTAAGATCTAATGTCATTAAGTGATTATCTGTACCATCACCAACTATATCAAGACCTTGATCCATTAAAGATTTAGCTAAAGCTTTAGCATTTAAAACAACTTGTTTTGCATAAGCTTTAAAATCATCTGATAATGCTTCTTTTAAAGCAATAGCCTTACCAGCGATAATATGTTCTAACGGACCACCTTGCATGCCAGGGAACACAGCTTTATCAATACCTAATGCGTGTTCTTCTTTACACATAATAATACCGCCACGAGGTCCTCTTAATGTTTTGTGAGTTGTTGTTGTAACAAAATCTGCAAATGGAACAGGGCTTGGGTGTTCGCCTGTTGCAACTAAAGCTGCAATGTGCGCAATATCTGCTAATAATAAAGCACCTACTTCATCTGCAATTTCTTTAAACTTTTTGAAATCAATAATTTTAGAATAATTACTTGCACCACATATAATTAGTTTTGGTTTGTGTTGAAGCGCCAATTCTCTAACATTATCGTAATCAATTTCGCCTTTATCATTTACACCATAAGAGACTATGTTGAAATACAAACCTGAAAAATTAACAGGAGAGCCATGAGATAAGTGACCACCATTTGATAAATCCATGCCCATTACAGTATCACCTGGTTTAACTGCATAAAGGAAAACAG
>JAZSQW010000127.1:0-4639 GCA_045538205.1 Candidatus Avigastranaerophilus sp.
ATTTTTTTAATTTTTGTTAATCAATTTCTATAAATTCACACATTATTTCATTGCTTAACAAAACACCAGCATGAGTCAAGCTACACATATTTTTTTCAACTTTTAACAACCCATTTTTTGAATATTTTTTTATAACTGATTTATATCTTTCCAAAAAGTCAATATTATATTTTTTATTAATTTCTAAAATATTGATTCCATTTTTTAATCGAAGAGATAAAAATATCTCGTTTTCCATTGTCTCATCTATTGTTAATTCAGTCTTTTCAAACTTTTTTACAGGGTTTACAAGGTAATTATCAAAATCATCTTCATTTTGATATCTAACATTTCCAATATATCCACTTGCATTTAAACCAAAACCATAATATTGTTTGTTTTGCCAATAAGAATTATTATGCTTTGACTGAAAATTAGGCTTAGAAAAATTACTTATTTCATAATGTTCAAAGCCATTTTTCTTTAACTTATCACACAAAAGAGTAAACATTTCTGCTTGCAATTCATCATCTGCAATATCTGAAGGCATATTTTTACCGAAATAAGAAGCTTCTTCTACTTTCAAGCCATAAGTAGAAATATGCTGAACATTTAGCTCAATTGCTTTTTCTATATCTTTTTCAAAACCTTGTATTGTTTGTTTTGGCAAACCATACATTAAATCAATACTAACATTTTTAAAACCTACTTTTTTTATTTTTTCAATAGCTGAATATATAATTTCTGAACTATGACGTCTACCGATTTGCTTTAAAATCTCATCATCAAAAGTTTGAACACCAAGAGAAACTCTATTCACCCCAACTGACTTATAACCAAAAAATTTTTCATACTCAACTGTTTCTGGATTTGCTTCTATAGTTATTTCAACATCTTTATCAAAAACAAAAAGATTTATAAGATGTTTTATATCTTCAACACTAAGAAGAGATGGCGTACCTCCGCCAAAATATAAAGTTTTAATTTTTTCACCTTTATATTCTGCTTTAATTTGTTCAATCAAAGCTTTTAAATATCTATCTTTATCCTGTATGTTTTTACCTGAAACAAATGAGCAGTAAAAACATTTGCCAGTACAAAAAGGTATATGAATATAAACATGTTCAATCATAAAAAAAGTATAACACTAAAAATAATTTTTACTTTTGTATTAATTTTTACACATATTATGATAAAATTTCCTTAGGGATATTTAAAATGCTTGAAACTATTACAATAGAAAAAATAACACAAAATGATGTAGAAGAAGTTTTTAACATTGAAAGTTTAATACATCCGGAACATCATTGGTCAAAAGACTCTTTTTACAACGAAATTGCTAATAATTTAGCAAGATATTTTTGTGTTAAGAATCAAGACAATAAAATATTAGCCTTTATGGGTTTTTGGGTTATTTTAGAAGAAGCACATATTACTACATTAGGCACACATCCTGATTTTAGAAACAAACAATTAGCACAAGCATTATTAGTTCAATGTATTGAAACTTGTTACAAAGAAGAAGTTAAATATATTACATTAGAAGTTAGAGAAAGTAACGTCCCTGCAATTCGTTTATACGAAAAATTTGGATTTTCTTCCATTGGAATGAGAAAAAACTATTACCAAGATAATGGAGAAAATGCTATCATTATGTTTACACAAAATATTTGGTACGATAGTTTTAAAAATAATTTTGCAGAACTAAAAGAAAATCTTAAAAAGGTTAGTGTATCATATGCTAAATAAAAGACTAAAAGAAGAATTGAGAAACATAAAGAATAAGGATACTCGCATTAAATTTTGTTTGGGTACATTATCTTTAATGGCAATGTGCATAGCATTATTAATTATTTCAACTTTTACTCAAATCAAATTTTCTGGCGTTGATACAGGAATTAACACATATCTTAAATTTGAATACATTCCACAAATTCCAATCGTATTATTTATAGCTGCTTTATTAGGAGAAAGTTTTGGCTTATTAACAATCCTTATATACATAATTTTAGGACTAACACCAAATTATCCTATTTTTGGAATGGGTGGTGGATTATCTTACATTTTTCAATATAATTTTGGATACATATTCGCATATATTTTTGCAGTTCTTTTATCAGCAAAAGAATTAAGAAAGAGTTCTTCTATTCTTGCAACTATAAAAGCTACATTAATTGGTGTTTTAGTAATTCACGTTATTGGAATTTTTTATATGACAATCAATGCACTAATACGTCATGATTCTTTTGCATTTATTGGCAATTGGATTTATTACCAATCTTTATCAAAAATATTATTTGATATCGTATTTGGAATAATTGCAATTTTTATCGCCAAAGGTATAAAAAAAGTTCTTTGGTTAATTCTTAATTAATATCAACTCTTATCTCAAAAAATCTATTCCAAGGATATGAATATTTAATTTTTATACCTTTGTTATTAAATTTCTCTAAAATTATATTCTCAAAATCTTTCATTTTTGAATAAATGATGCCATTTTGAAGATTAACTTTCTCATCTCTTATTGCTGCACGAACATTTGCCTGATAAGCCCAATCGTCTAAGAATCTAACAACTTGCAATTTTTCAAAAATTTCTTCATTTCTAAAAGTAGCTGTAAAATATGTCAAAGCAGAGCTTATAGCACTCCCCAATGTATTACCTGTAGTATTCCAAGCTGAATATCCATAAAACTTATCTAACTTTTCTTTTATTAAATTTTCAACAAAATTATTATCTGCTCCGTTTGCATTTAAAATATCTGCGACAAAAAAAGGTTTATCAAACTTTGGAATTTGTTTTTCGCACAAAGGTTCAGATACATTCATAACTAATTCACCTTGTTGGGTTTTAAAGTTATTTACCAATAAAATCAAGTCACAATTTTCAATATTAGAAACAACACCACCAGAAAGCTCTATTTGTGATTTTACAGAATCTTCTACAGAAATATCTTCGTACTTAGAAATTTTATTAATGCTTTCTTCTTGCATATAAACAGGTGCTATTTTTACCTTTTTATCTTTATTTAATGCCCTTGATAATAACGTTACAGGAATTTCATCTGCCCCTGTTTTAACTAAAATATTCTCATCATCTTTTGATAACGAAATAAGTTCTTGAGCCTCTTTTACATTTAACCCAAACTGTGCGCAATCATCTTTAGAAAAGACCAAAGTATCAATTAACCCTTGTTTTTTTAATTCAATATAATACTTATTTATTCCAAAATTGCGTTCTCTTGTTTTTAAATAATCCTCTATAATTTCTACAGGAATATCACAAATCAATTCACCATGATTTAACCCTAAACGATGCAAATCGTAAGAATATTTAAATATTTTTTCACCATAATTATTCCAATATTCTTTTTCTTCTTCATTAATATTATTATTAGAAATACGCATTACACTTGAAAACGCATAAATTTTTGCATTCTTTTTGCTAACTATTTCAAAGAAGGAATCAATTCTATTTTTTATTTCTTCTATATTTTCAACACTTCTTCTTGAAGGAATCAAACCGCCATAAGCAATTGTATCTAAACAAACAACCACAACATCAATAGTAGATAAATTACTCAACCAAGAAAATATTTCTTTTATATTAGCTATATTTTCCAAATCACCCAAAAGAGAAATATCAGGCAAATATATCTCATTATCTTTATTTAAATTTGCAACCATTTTAGGCAAATCATAACAAACAGGTCGATTATCTATTGGAATAAAAGCTATTTTCGACATCCTATACCTCTAATTTTAATAAAATATCATCTACCATTGATAAAAATTCCTCTTTTACTTCTTGAGGACTTATTATTTTACAATTTTCACCATATTTCAATAATCTTCTTAATAAAACATCTTTATCTTCTTCGGTATTAGAAATAGTCAAACAACCCTTTGTAAAATTTATAACTTTTTCTGACGGTTTTAATTTATATAAAGAAGCTAATCTGCCATATACTTGAAAAATCACAGCAGTTTTTATCGAATTCATTGTTTTTTGACTATGCATATGTGAAATAAAAATGATAGATTCCACACAAATATTTTTATTTCTACCCACAGCTGGAACAAAACATTTTATAAAAACATTATCATTCTTCTCTTTAATTTCTTTCAGCTCAACAATTAAAGATTTTACAACTTTTTGCTTAGTTAAAAATTCTATTTTAACCTGAGGATTATCTTTAATTATTGTTTTTAAAGACGAAATAACTGTATTATTTACTGATAAAGCACTTTTTTCTTTGCTTCTCTCAATTAATTTATCCAAATAAGCAGTATCTATTTCTCCATCATTAACATATTTTACTATTCTATAAACAACATCTTTTATTACATTTTCCATTCTTTCATTATGTAGAAGATGTACATTTTCTATAATTTCATAGAATAAACATTTTTCTTCATCAGACAAATTTAATGAATATAGAGCATTTTTTAAAATATAAATATTTTTATCTTTCTGAATATTTAGACCTAAAAAATTCAACGTATTAAAATATTTTATAAAAGCTTCAAACGAATAAACATTATTAGTTTTATCTTGATTACTCAACTTTTTTATCAAATCTGTTTTAGATAAATTTTCATTTGATAAATACTTTAAAATCTCGAGAATACGAAATGCTGTATCAAAAATCTTTTCTTCT
>JAZSQW010000024.1:0-8354 GCA_045538205.1 Candidatus Avigastranaerophilus sp.
AGCATTAGGTGCAGAGGTTCCAAGATTTGGACACTTAGGTATGATTTTAGCACCTGATAGAAGTAAACTTTCAAAAAGACACGGCGCAACAGCTGTTTCTGAATTCGTTGAAAAAGGTTATTTAACAGATGCTTTAGTTAACTTTGTAGCTTTATTAGGTTGGGCACCATCTGATGCTAACGAAATTAAAACTTTAGCAGAAATTGCTCAAGACTTCAGAATTAACGAAGTTTCTTCTTCAAACTCAATTTTCGAATACGATAAATTGAACTGGATGAATGGTCAATATATCAAGAAAATGGATATAAAAGAATTAACACAAATGGCAAAACCATTCTTAGCTAAATATGATTTATCAGAATTATCAGAAGAAAACTTAGAAAAAGTTATTGCCGCAACTCGTGAACCAATTACAATTTTATCTGATTTAACAAATGACGTTGCATACTTCTTTGGTAATGATATTGAATATGAAGAAGGTGTTAAAGAAGCTAATATTGATACAGAACAAGCTCAAGTAATTTTAAAAGAATTTGCTTCACGAGTTGATGATTTTGATTTTGATAACGATGAAAAATTACACGAACAAATGGCTGACTTTAGAACATTCTTTAAAGAACAAGGTATTAAACCAAAAATTACTATGTGGACTATCCGTGCAGCATTAACAGGTAGAACACACGGTGCTGATATGGGTGTTGTTCTTGAAGTTTTAGGCAAAGACAAAGTTAAAGCTCGTATTCAAAAAGCTATTGTTTAAAACTAAATCAAATACAAAAAAGACCACTTAATAAGTGGTCTTTTTATTTGTCTCCATTTTTTGTATGAAATTTATTTTTAAAAGCCTCAAAATGCTTTAAAGATTGGGTGAAAAATGCTATAATTACTTATCTATATAGTAATCATAGGGGAAGTTATGCTTCAAGAAGCTACAAAAATATTAAATTCTGCTTTTCATAACAGTTTTATAAAAAGATTAAGTTTATATCTTCACGACTGCGTTAGAGAAGAAGTGCAAAGTTCTACATTCAGAAACTTAAAACAAGATAAAGATAACAAATGGATTTTTTTAGAAACTAATCAAAGCGAAAACGCCACTATCCTCGATAGTGAAAAAGTTTTTACACAATATCCACAACCATTAAAATTAGATGGCGCAGATTCTTATTTAACAGAATTAATGCTTTTAAGCGAAAATAGCCAAAAAGATAAATACCTTATTTATGGTTATCTTTTCTTAGTAGGTAAAAACGCAAAAACAAAACGTAAAAATGAATTTTTAACTCCACTATTATATTCAACTTGCCGTTTAGAAAGAGTTGGAATGAACATTGAATGTTCTTTGCAAGAAGAAGGTTTATCATTAAATACAGCAGCTTTAACAAGTTTGATGAATTTATCTGGCGAAGAAGATGAAATTGATAGTATGTTAGACGGGCTTTTAGAGGTTGTACCTAAACTTCCTTTAAAAGAAGAAGATTTAAATATATTCTTAACCACTTTAAAATCTTTAATTCCTGATTTGGAATTTGAATTAAGCCAAAGTGAAGAATTAGAAAACAACATAGAAGAAGATGCAGCAGCTAAATTCTATGAAAATAAAACAATTAACTATGATAATTTAGAAGAAGTTGTTGAAGCAAATGTTGCTCAAGAAAACGAAAAAGCTAAAGCTCAATTAAAAGCCGATAAAGTTGTTTTAACAAACAAAAGTGCAATTATTTTAACAAAACGTCCTCTTGTTACAGCTGGGGTTTTATATGAATTAACACAAATAGCAGAAAAACCTTCAGGTGTTATAAGAGAAACTGCCCTAAATGTTGTAAACGAAGAATTTGCACAAACAAAAAATGCTACAAAATTAATTAAAGAAAATAATCTGAAAGATTTTGTTGCCGTAACTCCATTATCACTTAGTGATTCACAAGAAGATGTAATAAAAAATCTTGAAGATAATTCAATTTTATCTGTTTATGGCCCTCCAGGAACAGGTAAATCTCAAACAATTGTAAATTTAATATGCCACTTAATTTCAAACGGCAAAACAGTTTTGGTTGCTTCAAGAATGGATAAAGCAACAGACGTTGTTGCAAATAGATTAAATGAATTTGGCGCACCATTCTTAGCATTAAGAGCTGGTAGAGCTAACTATCAACGTCAATTATCTTTTGCGCTTCAAGATTTAATTTCTAACAAAGTTGATTTAGATACTAACTTTGAAGGTTCTATATTAGTTGATGTTGATGATATGCATAAATTAGTATCTACTATTCGTGAAAAAGAAAATAAATGCGAAGAGATTATTAAACTTGAAGAACAATGGCAAAAAATTATTAAAGAACACGATATTAAAGAAAAACAATTGGGTTCACTTCAATTCTTGACAGGTAAATATACTATGCAAGAAATTGAAAATATTAATAGTGCCATAATTAATTTAGAAAAAAACACCGAAAAATCAGGATTTATTTCTAATTTAACAACAGGTTTTGCTAACCACCAATTAAAGAAAATTATTCAAAATAACAACTTTAAACCTGATTTTGAAAACTTAGAAAAATTAAAAATAGAATTAGAACTTGCTCGTTTAGCAACTCAAGCAAGATATATAGAAACTCAAATTTTCAAGATAGGAAATATTCATATACTTTTAGAAGAAATTAGACTTCTAAAAAGAAAACAAAGAACATTAGCAATAGATATTTTAAAGAACAAACGTAGAAATTCTTTAAAGAATTTATTGCGTGATCAAGTTAAACGTCAACGTTTAATTGTTCACACTAAAGCCCTAACAACAAGAAAGAAAAATCTACAAAATAGATTACTTGAAGACGAAGACTTTAGACCTCTTTTAGATGCATTCCCTTGCTGGAGTGTAACAACATTTGCAGTATCAGACTCATTACCATTAAAGCCAGCATTGTTTGATGTTGCTATTATTGATGAGGCTTCTCAATGCGATATTGCAAGTTGTATTCCTATTTTATTTAGATGCAAAAAGGCTGTAATTGTTGGTGATGATAAACAATTATCACACTTATCGTTCTTAGAAAAATCTAAAGAACAATCATTTATGAGCCAATATGAAATACCTGATAAATATCAATTAATGTGGCGTTTCAGAACAAATTCTATGTTCGATTTGGCTAATTATTACTCAACAAAACCTGTTCTTTTAGACGAACACTTTAGAAGTTTTGCACCAATTATTGGTTTTAGTAATAAAGAATTTTACGGCGATAGAATAAGAATAATGTCACAATGCAATAGCCGTGATGTTGTTGAATTAGTTCAAGTTCCTGAAGGCAAAGTAGATGTGGAAATCACTCGAAACATGCCAGAGGCTGAAGCTATCGTTGAAAGATTACAAGAAATAATCAATGAAGATGAAAGAACACGCAAAGACGGACAAGAACCTGTAAGTGTAGGTATTATATCTCCATTTAGAGGTCAGGTTGAACTGTTGAAAAAAGCTGTAGCGCAAGTATTTTCTGAAAGTGTTTTAAGAAAACACAAAATTGAAATTGGTACAGCACACACATTCCAAGGCGATGAAAGAGATATTATTATGATATCTTGGGCAATTGCCAACAATAGTTTTAATCAAAGTTTAACCTTCTTGCAAATTCCTAATTTATTCAATGTTGCAATTACTCGTGCAAGAAAGAAACAAATTATATTTTTATCAAAAGATCCAAAAACTTTGCCAAGCGGTCTTTTAAAAGACTATATTGAATTTGTTCAAGAATACGTTGAGCGCAATAAATTAAGCGCAGAAATGAAAATAGATGAAAATGTTTATAAAAATGCGTTTGAAAAAGAAGTAGCAGAAGGCTTGCGTGCAGAAGGTTTTGAAGTTATTGCTGGTAAAACAGTTGCAGGATTGAGTGCCGATTTAACAGTTATTGATCCAACAGGTAGAGCAATTATTCTTGAATGCGATGGTGTTGAAGACAGTGAAAGATGTAATAAAACACAAATCAAAAAACAAACCTTGTTAGAAAGAAGTGGTGCGAAGGTTGAAAGAATTTCATATCGTGAATGGCACCATAGCCCACAAGGTTGCATAGAACGAATAAAAAATATATTTATAGAAGTATAAAACAAAAGGGAAACAAATAGTTTCCCTTTTTTATAACAAACTTAACTGTTCTGACTTTTGAAAATGTTTTTCAAAGAATTTTTTTCTATGCCATTTACAAAGTCCATACTTATCAACAGCATCAAGGTGAGATTTTGTCATATATCCTTTATTCTCAGCCCAACAATATTGAGGGAATTCTTTATCTAATTCTTTCATAAATCTATCACGAGAAACCTTAGCCAAAACACTTGCGGCTGCGATAGAAGCAGACTTAGCATCACCTTTTACCACTGTTTCTTGCATATATTTAAAATCAAAAATCTTTTTATTCCCATCAACAAGAACAATTACTTTTTTAGATTTTAGTTTTGATATAACTTCTGTACAACTCCTATTCATAGATAGCAAAGATGTTCTTAAAATATTCAATTTTTCTATTTCTTCAACACTACCTTGATAGATTGCATAAATAGAATTTTCTTTTATCACATCAAAAAGTTCTTCTCGTACTTTTTCTGTTAACTGTTTTGAATCATTTAATTTTTTTAATCTTTCATCAAAAGAAGTAAAACAAACGGCCGCTGCAAAAACTGGTCCTGCTCCAGGTCCTCTACCTGCTTCATCTGTACCGATTAAAAAATCATAACCATTTATTTTTTGTTTATCAAAATCAAAAAGTTTATTCATTAATATCTAAAGTTAACTTTCCAAGTCTTCCAACTCTAAAATCATTTAAAATATTTTGAGCACAACGCTTTGTATCAGGTCTGCCACCAGAAATAATCCAATTACGTTTAAGCGCAATGGCTTCAACTGTAACATTATCATCGTCTAATTTATAATAATCTTTTAATAAGTCCGGATAAACCTTAGATAAATCTCTAATAAAAATTTGAGCAACACCTTCAACATCATAGGCATTTTCACCAATAGAATCAACAAATGCCAACTTATAGGCTTTATCTTGGTCTTCTTGTTTTAAAGGAATAATACCAGGAGTATCTAACAAATCAACTTTAGGATTAATTCTAACCCATTGTTGATCACGAGTAACACCAGCTTTAGCGCCTGTTTTAGCCTTTGTTTTTTTAATTAATTTATTGATTATACTTGATTTACCAACGTTAGGCATACCAACAACCATAACCCTAACAGCACGTGGCAATAAACCTTTTTTAACCAATGCTATAATTCGAGGTTGTCCTAATTCAATAATTTTATTTAATATTTTAGACAAATCTCTATTATCAGAAGCACTTGTGGAAAGCACAGGGCAATTAGTTTTTTCTTTAATTGTTTTAACCCATTTTTGAGTTTGTTCATTATCAGCCAAATCTGATTTATTAAGCAAAATAAGACGAGGCTTAGTGTTTAAAAGTTTTTCAATATGAGGATAAGCAGAACTATAAGGTATTCTGGCATCTAAAACTTCAATAACAACGTCAACGATATTAATCTGTTCACGTAATTTTCTTTCTGCTTTAGCAATATGCCCAGGGTACCAATGAATATGTTCCATTACAAACCTCTCTTTAAAAACCAAAAGCCATACTCAGAGTTTTAACAGTGACTATGGCTTTTGTATTTAAAATATATCCTAATCTATTTTTTTTCGATTTTTTCTCTAATACGAGTTGCTTTACCAGAGCGTTCTCTTAAGTAATACAACTTAGCACGGTTAACATCACCACGTCTAATAACAGTGATTTTTTCAACACGTGGAGAGTACACAGGGAATACACGTTCAACGCCTACGCCTTGGAAGATTTTTCTAACAGTGATAGTCTTACCAACGCCGCTGCCACGTTTTTTAAGGATAGTTCCTTCAAAAGCTTGTGTTCTTTCCTTGTTTCCTTCAACGATTCTAACTGATACTCTAACAGTATCTCCAGGATTTAATTCTGGTAATTCTTTATTTAAATATTCTTTTCCTAAACTTTCTACTATAGGGTTCATGATTACATTCCTTTACTAATAAATATCTTATTACAATAATAATATTTTAAACATATTTTTTCTTCAAGCCTTTTTTTAATTTTTTAAACTTTTTTTTAGTTTTCTACAAATATCCTTAACATTTGTTTACAAAAACGAACAAAAAGCTAAAGTTTTAAAAATAAATGCCGATAAGTAAATTATCAGTCAATGGAGCAAAGGTAACAAATGGGATTCAATGTGGGCTTAATAAATTCTAATAACTATGCAAAGATGGGCATTGAACCTGCTGCTTTACAAAAAGTATCAGAAAAGATTTTAAGCCAAAATACAAACACAACCATAGATGTTTCTAAATTAAACTTAAACGGTTTCAACAGACCAACATTAGGTTTAGATTTGTATGCTGCAAACACAAACGCAAACAAAGCTCTTGAAGTTTCAAAAGCTATGACTGATTTCAATGTTAATTTATCAAATGCTTTTTCTGCAAACGTACAATACTTAAATTCACAAGCAGCTCAAAGCTTATTCACATCAAAAGAAAACAACGGTAAAGTTGTTGTAGCTATCGACAATTTAAATCCAACAGTAGCTCAAGAAGCAGTAATTGCTACAACACAAATCACAGAATCAAAAGAAATGTTAAAAGACAGAAAAGGTTCTAATCCATTTTCATTCTATATGGAATTACCTGAAAGCGAAGAAAAAGAAACAGTTTTCGAACCAATTTTCGCTTAAAAAAAGATTATGCCTAATATACATTGTTACTTGTTTTTCCGGACGATTGCAAACACATCGTCCTTTTTTTTATTCTTGCGAGCAGAGGCTGAAGTGGCGGAAACGTTGAGTTTTCGACACGCAATGCCGTTTATCGCGAGCAAGCAAAATGCGAAGCATTTTACATATTAAATTTTCAATATTGATTTGAAACGAGCGAACCCGTAAGAGCATATAATCCGATGGAGTGACAAAAACCCGTTAGGGTTTTGAAAACGGAATGAAGGATTATGCGTACCCGAAATTTCAATACAAACTACGAACAAGTGGAATGAAGGTTTTGGCTGGCAAATTTTCAAGACACGGATTTTGCGTAGGCTGAAACGAAGTGGAACGCCGAAGTGACAAAAACAATATCTATTTCTTCAACATAGAAATTAAAATTGCGCACATTGTCCAGAAAATATATTGAATTTGTGGTCTAAAATAAACAGTATCAAATAAACCGTGAAACATAACCGCAATAATAGATATAGCACATACAAAAATTACAACTTTATAATTAAAATCATTTGAATTAATAAATGATTTTATTGCTATAAATAAAAGTGAACCGATAAATAATAAATAAACCAATAAAGCGAAAATACCACTTTCCACAGCCATTTCAAGGAACACGCAATAAGTGCTTAAAGCATCAAAGCCTGAAAGCATATAAAGTCCATAGATTTCTCTAAAAACCTTATTTCCAACACCAATACCAAACAACCAATTATCTTGGAACATTTGAATTGATGAGTTATAAACATTCATTCTAAATGAAGTTGAAGAATCTGCTCTTAAAATAAATATAGATAACAATCTTTGTAAAATACTATGATTAAAGGCTAAAAACATTACAAAAAATGCAGAACAAGAAGCAACCAACCATTGCCAAATTTTCTTTATCTTTTCGCTATTAAAATCATTAAACACAACTTGATAAGAAGCAAATAAAATACCTAAAAACATTATGAATAATGAAATATAAGCACCACGACAACCTGTTAAAAATACTGCCAATAAAGAAATTAAAAATAGGAAAATAAAAGGCAATCCCAATTTATAATTTTTAGCTTTTGTCAAAACCAAGCCAACCCCAAGAATAGAGGAAATACCTGCCACCAAAAACCCTGCAAACAAGTTAGGATTAAATGGTTTTAACGTTCCATAAACCCTTGTTAAAACATTTTCAGGATTAACATAGCTTAAATCTTGCCAAGTTGCGTTATTTTCTAAACCAAAAGTATTTTGAGCTAAAGCATAAATACTTTCAGCACTCATTATCATTGCTATTACAAACAATAAAATATAAATAAAATTTTTATTACTTTTCAAAAATTGGCATAATGCAAAGTAAAAAGCAAAATATATTGATGTTTTCATAAAACCATAAAAACTTTGTATTGGCATTGAAGATGAAAAATTAGTTATAAAACAAATTATGAAATAAACCAATAAAAAGAAATTGCATAATTCCAATTCTATTTTTTCATTTTTATTCATTAAAACTTTTATAATAACTAAGAAAGGTACAAAAGCTGAAATCATTCCAATCATATTAGTTTCACAAAAT
>JAZSQW010000007.1:0-4309 GCA_045538205.1 Candidatus Avigastranaerophilus sp.
AAAATAATACTGATTTGCATTCAAAATTCAAGGAAATACAAGATTTCTATAATTTCTTTGATGAATATACAAAAGTCTTAAAAACTAATAATTTAATAGATTATGATGATATGCTCAGCTTTGCTGTTAAAATTTTAGAAAGAGATAAACAAGTTTTAAAATATTATCAAAATCTTTGCCAATATGTAATTGAAGACGAAGCACAAGATTCAACAGATATTCAACAAAAATTAATTTCTTTATTAAGTGGAAAATATAAAAATGTGGTTCGTTGTGGTGATATAAATCAATCAATCACAGCTACTTTTACTAATAGTAATATTGAGAGTTTTAAGGCATTTTTAAATAAAAGTCATAAAGTTGAAATGAATTCATCTCAAAGATGCGCTAAACCTATTTATACTTTAGCTAATAAATTGATTTCAACTGCAATTGGTTTGCCAGATAAAAAAGATGCGTTTTATCCTATACAAATGGTAGGGACAGATAAAAATCCTGTTAGTGAAAAAGCACCTGTATTTTCTACTTTTGAAACAGAATTAGATGAAAAATTATTTATTTTAAATGAAATAAAAACAATTTTTGAAAATAATAAAAAAGCTTCTGTTGCAGTGCTTTTAAGGCTTAATAGGCAAGTTAATGAGTATAATGAATTCTTTTTATCAAATGGTTTAAAAACGGCTATTAGAACAGATAGTCTTTCTCAAAAGAAAATTTATCAAATAATAATTGCTGTTTTAAAAATTATAGAAAATCCTTTTGATAATAAAAATATTATTAATTTAGCTGAAATATATAAATCGCAAGATTTGTATGAGATTTCTGCCCAAGAAATTAATATTATAAAGGAATTAAAAACTGCATTTATTAGTTTGAATTTAGATGATATACAAGAGCAGGGCTTAGCTCAATTATATTGTGATGTTGATTATTGGTTAAACCAAGCAACAACGTCTATTGAGGTTTTAGCTTTAAGTATTGGTTCATACTATGCAAAAGATTCAGTTGAAAAATCTAATACATTTATGATTTCAAGTTTTATTAAACGTTTAAAAGAAAACAATAGTAATACTTCAGACATTATAAATAAAATCGAATATGCTGCTAATAAACCGATGAGTGCATATAAATTTTTTGAAGAGGAAATTCAAGAAGAAGAAAGAACGATTAATATAATGACAATGCACAAATCAAAGGGTGATGAGTTTGATTATGTGTTTATTCCTCAACTTAATGAAGAAAATTATCCATTAAACCTTGAAAATATTAAAATTAAGTCTGGCGGACATTTTGTTCAAACAATAAAATCAAATATTGAAAACACAGCAATAAAGACGGTTGATAAATTAAAGGAAGAACAAATTTTTGAAAATCTAAGATTATTATATGTTGGTTTTACAAGAGCTAAAAATCAGCTATTTTTAAGTACTTCAAAACAAAATAAAAGAAATAAGAATATAAAAAATTCAGAATTTATAGAAAATTTGTTAAATTAAGCTTGAATAAATGTTAAACTTTGTTTAATATATTTAAACAAACGACTGCATTTTTGCAGAACAAATGCTATAATAGTAGTAATAAGATGTTTTTAATTATTTAATTATATAAATACAATTCAATACAAAAGGAAGGTTGAATGACACTTACACACGGAACTTTAGAAAGTGAAATATTGAACGCTGTTTGGACTATGGAAGAAAACGGAATCAATACTTCAGATATTTCAGTTAGCGAAGTACTTTCAGAAATTAATAACAGCGGAAACATTCGTGCATATACAACTGTAAAAACAGTTATGGATAGATTAGTTGAAAAAAATCTTTTAAAAAGACAAAAATTTGGTAAAAAATTCTGTTATAAATCTGTGCAATCACGTGAAATTATGGCGGAATCTGCTATTAATAAATTAGCAAACCAATTCTTTAATAATGATATACGTTCATTAATGCGAGCATTAGAAAGACAATGCGAAAAAGTAACAGTGTAGATTATTCAGAACAAAGAAAATTTGTTTCTAAATTATATCTTGCTGTTTTAACGCATAGATTATCAGTACGTACAGCTTTAACAAAGTTTCCTCAGGACTGTGAGGATTCTACGATTACAGCTGCTTGGTATGCTTTGTGTCATTATGAAGCAGATGAAGAAATAAGAATAAAAGATACAATGTATGCTCAAGAACAAGATGAATACATTGAATTTATTGCTAATACTTTGCGCAATGGTAGTTCTTTACCGCAAAATATAATAAATGCATATGCGCCGTATCATAGTCAAGCATTAACGGCTAATTCAAATAAGCCAAAAGGTCTTTTGCAAAAATTAAAAAGATTTTTAAATTGTTAAATGTTTAAATATTTAGATACTCTTGCTTCTGCAAAAATTGTTACGTTAGGAGTTTCTTTTGTAATTTCGCCAGTTTTTTCATCTCGTAAGTATTCAAAATATTCACGTATTATTTCTTGTTCGGCATAAGAACTATCTTGGAAAGAATTATTTTCCATTATTTTGTCAGAAAAAGTAACATCAATTGTTTCAGTAATAATGTTGTTTAAAAGTTCTAACGCTTTTTCATCGTATTTTTTAGTTACTGGGTTAAATACATTCATAAATATATTTTTAGAATATTCATCTACCATTTGATACTTTTTAATAAATTTTAAAAAGCCATCATATACTTTATCTTCATTTTCTTTATCTATGGATAAAACATCTTGCATAATATTTACTGTTTCATCAAAATCTGATTCATTATAACCAATAGAAACTTCCTTCATAATATCAACAATTCTATTCATAAATTGCATGTCGTATTTATTTTTATATTGTCGAGAAGTAATTACTAACTTTCGAGCTAAATTGAAACGATTTCCACATTTTTCATTTTGCAAATCAGAAATTTTATCATTCATCTTTTCATTTTCATCAACAAAAGACATATCATCTATTCCAAGATCATTCATTAAAAAAAGATAACTTCTACTTTTTAACATTGCTGAAGGCACAACATTTTCGTACTTAGCCGCTTTTCGATATTTTTTTGCCAATTCTGTATATTCTTCTCTCATTCTACCTATTCCACCATCTCTGCCTTGTGGGCAAAATTCGGCAATTTCTTCATCTGTCATACCATCTGTATCAATTACTTCTTCTTGGAAACCAAATTGTTCTCCAAATTTTTCTTCTATATCATCAGGAAATGTTTCATAAAAATGCGCTAATTTATACATTTCTTCCTGTTTTTCAATAAAAAATCTTTTAAATATTGTTGAATACATATTTAACTTTTTAGCATCAACATCGCCTTGTGCATCTACAACAAAACCTAAATCCAAATCTTTTATTTGTAAAGGTAAAACTTTATTTTCACCGTTAGGAATAAACACATTTAATTGTTTTAATTCACCATTTTTATCATACAAAGGAATGTATAAGTTTGATATTTCTGCCTCTTGATTTTGTCCTTTAAAAGCAATACCATAATTTGCTCTATAATATTGAGCATCAATTCTTGGTTGTTCAACTTGTTGTGTTTCGGGCTTTATTGTTTTTGTTTGTTTTACTTTAAAACTATTATTTGAATTTCCAATTGCAAAATTATTACTTATTTTCATAAACATTCCTTTTGCAAATATAAAAACAGAACAAAATAGATTTTGCTATTAAATTTTAGAAATAATTGGATTTGTAAATTCAACAGAGCTAATTGAGTTTTTATCAGTAATTACCATTGGTGGAATGATATGCCATTTATAAACAGCACAATGCATTTTCCAATAAAATTTTCTTATCCATTCTTCTTTTTGTTCATTTGATAACGAATGATTTTTTTCATAATAAAACTTATGTTGCATTAATTCATCAAAGCCAAGCCCATTGCGTTCTACTTCCCAAATAATTTCATCTAAGAATTCATAAGGCATATTAGCTTCTTCAGCAAATACTGTTTTGCCTGTTTTAGGATTAATTTTTAATTCAGCACCAGGAGGTTTTTCCAAAACATTTTGAGGAATAGCGTTCTTTTGGTCACGATTTTTGTTCATAAAATCGCCTAAAGCAAATAATTTTGTTTTAGTTACATCTATAATAGGCGCAAATCCACCTGACATATCACCATTTACTGTTGCATAACCAATATAAGCCTCTGATTTATCACTTGTAGCTATTGGTAGCATTCCTTTAAATTCATTTGAAACACTCCATAAAATTGTTGCTCGTAAACGTGCTTGCAAGTTTTCGATAGTTGTAGAATCAGAATATTTTTCCATATTAATTTCATCAAATGTTGAATTTAACATTGATTTCATAC
>JAZSQW010000183.1:0-17387 GCA_045538205.1 Candidatus Avigastranaerophilus sp.
TAATAAGCATTGTCCTCAAAAATTGATAGATGAAGCTAAACGATGTAAAGAGCGAAATATATTAGATTATGAATATATTTGGGAAGGGAATCCTCTTGATACAAATAGTGATTTTTTATTTTCCCCTGTAAAGTTAAAAAAAGCTCAAAATTTACAGTTTGAAGATGGGAATTATAGAAAAATACGTTGTATGTCTGTTGATTTGGCTGGTAATGGTGGGGATTTGTGCGTAGCAAGTTTGATAGAATCTAAAAGTTCTACACAATGGTTATTATCTAAACAAGAATTTTGGTCAGAGCCAGATACAGATGTTACTAAAGGAAAGATAATAAACTTATATTTAAATTGGAAACCACAATTATTGATTTTAGATGCTGATGGGTTGGGGTATTCAATTTATGTAAGTATAAAGAATGTAATTGATAAAACTATCAAATTTAATGGAGCTGCAACAAGTAATCGACCTAATGCTTTAAATCGCAGGGCTGATGGATATCTTACTTTAAAAGATTTTATTGATAATGAATGGCTTAAAATTTCTTCTGATTTTACCATTTCTCAATTGGAGTATATTAAAAAGTCTTATAAGCCTAATGGGCAAATTGTTATTCAATCAAAAAAAGATATGAAAACAGAACAAGGAGAAAGCCCTGACTTTGCCGATAGTTTGATGATGGGAATATATGCTATTAATTATTATTCTTATTTAATTGATGAAAAAGATGATGCCGTTATGTTGGAGTCTAATTTTGATCCGTATGGATAAAGGGGTATTGTGGGAAATAGTGTTATTTCGCCTTGTGCTTTAAATCAGGCAATTGTTTTAATAAAACAATTTGAAGGTTGTAGTTTAAAAGCATATTTGTGTCCTTCTAATGTTTGGACAATAGGCTATGGACATACAAAGAATGTTAAAAAAAATGATGTTATTACAGAAAAAGTAGCTGAAGAATTGCTTAAGGAAGATATTTTTGAGTTATTAAATGTCTTAGATAGTGTAAAAGTTCCATTAAAGGATAATCAGAAAGTTGCGTTGATTAGTTTTATTTTTAATGTTGGAAAATCAAATTTTTTAAGGTCTACTTTATTGAAAAAGTTAAATAAATCAGATTTTTTAGGTGCTTCTTTTGAATTTGATAAATGGGTTTATTCAAAAGGAAAAGTTTTAAAGGGGTTACAAAATAGACGACTGAAAGAGAAAAAAATCTTCCTTTCGTAGAACATTATATCGAATATGTATAAATATCCTCATTCTTAGTATTTGGAAAGATAGATATTTTATCTATCTTTCATTTTTTTAGGTTAGGAAAATATGTTAGCCTGTTCTTTTTTATGGCGTGATAAATTTAAAATATAAAGTTAGTTAACTTAATCCAATTTACAAGGCATAGAAATTATGCCTTTTTTCTTTTGGATTTTTTATAGAAAGGAAAATGTTATGTGTACAAAACCAAAGGTAAAGATGCTAAAACCAGCAGAAACCGAAGTTATTAAAACTGCTGTTAGAGCAGATGCTTCTGTTCAAAAAGCCACACCTGACAATAGGGGAAATAGTAGAGGGGTTATTTCTTCCAATATTAAAACTTCTAATAATGGTCTTGATGAAGAGGTATCTACTTCTAAGAAAAAATTATTAGGAGAATAAAAATGAACAAAGAATATTCTAAAAAATATTTATCTTCACGAAGAGCGGAGTTAGAAGTTGCATATAATGCTATAAAACCTGATTGGCAGGAATTATCAGATTATTTTTTACCTCGTTCAGTTAGATTTTTAGCAAGAAATACAAATAAACAATTAATAAAGAATAAAAAAATAAAAGATTCTACTCCGTTAATTGCTGTTCGTAATTTTTCTTCGGGCATGATGTCTGGGGCAACAAACCCTGCTACTAACTGGTTTAGGGTGAAAGTTAGAAATTATGAAAAAAGTACTGATTATGAAGTAAAAACTTGGTGTAGTTCTGTTGAAGCAATTTTTAGAGATATTTTTAATGCTTCAAACTTGTATAGAATTTTACCTGCAGTTTATAAACAAATAGGGGTTTTTGGTATTTCGGCTTTAGCTTTATTTGATGATGAAAACTCAATTTTAAGGTGTCAGTTGTTGCCAATAGGCTCATATCGAATTGCGAAAAATTATAAAGGTGAAGTTGATACATTATGTAGAGTTTATATGGAAACAGCTAAAAATTTGTATGATAAATTTGGCGCAGAAAATGTTTCGAAAGAAGTTTTAAATGCTGTTGAGAATAATAGATTAGAAGAATTATTTGAAATTGTTCATTTTGTAGAGCCGAATAAGAATTTTTTACCAGACTCTATTTGGGCTAAAGATAAAAAGTTCGTATCTATTTATTATGAAGCTGATAGTAAAGAAGAAAAGTTTTTATCGATTAGTGGTTTTGATAAATTTCCATATGCAGTATTTGAATCGGAAGTTAACGGCGAGGATGTTTATCCTTGTGAGTGTCCAGGTATTAACGCACTTCCTGACGTAAAACAACTCATGAGTATGGTCATTGATGAGGGTAAAGCTGTTAAGAAAATGATAAGCCCTACATATAAAGGTCCTGCAAGCTTGAAAAATAAAAAAATGATAGATGCGCCGGCAGCATTTATTGAAGAGGACGAAAATGGTAGGGGCTTATCTCCGATTTATGAAGTAAATCCTCGTGTTTTAGAAGTTGATTCGATTATTGAAAAATTAAAAGAGTCTATTAAAGAGATTTTTTATAATGATTTGTTTTCAATGATTTTGAATACTGCAGAACGTTCTCGTACTGCTACTGAGGTTAACGAGTTAAAAGAAGAAAAGATGGTTCTTTTATCTCCCCTTTTGCAGCAAATTCATAATGGATTAACTTATATAATTAATTGGGTTTTCAATGCTTGTCTGCAGTTGAATATTTTGCCTGAACCACCTGCTGAAATAATGGGTGAGAATATGGAAATAGAGTTTGTTTCTACTTTGGCACAATCTCAAAAGGCAGTAAAGATTTCAGCTATGGAAAGATTTACTACATTTACTATAAATCTTGCTCAGGCATTAGATGCATCTTTGAAAAACAAACTTAACGCAAACAAAATTATTGATGATTATGCAGATTATGCCAATATTTCACCTGAACAAATTATTCCTACTTATCAGGTTGAAAAGCAAAAGCAAAAAGAAGAAGAAGCTCAGGCTAAAAGTAATATGATTAGTCAGGTTAAAGAAGGCTCTGAAATTATTAAAAATATTGCCGGAGTTGATTCGTATGGTGGAGAGTTAATGGAAAGATTAGGGTTGATTTAAAAGGAGAAAAAATATGCAAAATGAAAAAATTCAAGAAGAAAAAATAATGGCATTAGGAGAAATGCCTTTAGCTTCTGATGATGTCAAATTAGAAGAAAAAGTAGAAACTCAAGATGCTGAAATTTATGGCAAACCTGACTTTTATGATTATTCAGAAGTTGAATTGCCAGAAAATTATTGTTATGACGAAGAGTTATTAACAGAGTTTAATGAATTAGCTAAAAAATATAATCTATCGCAAAAAAGTGCTAATGAATTAATGTCTATGGCAGTAAAGCTAACAAAGTTGATGGGTAACAATTATTCTGAAACTATAGCTGAACAACAAAGACAAAAGGTGGAAGAGTATAAGCGTAATTTAATTGTAGATAGAGAAATTGGTGGCGCTAAATTCGAAAAAACAATGCAGACAGCAAATATAGCATACAGTCATTTTGCTGATGAAGATGTTCAGGCTTTACTTAGTGAAACAGGTCTAAATTGCCATCCAAAAGTAGTAAAGATGTTTTATAACATCGGAAAAAGAATGCAAAATGATGCTATTTATGGTGTGAATATTGCTTCTGCACCAAAAGAAAACAGGGAAGATATTTTATTTCCAACAATGAATGGTTAGTAGTTTAAATTTAAGAAAGGAATGGAAAAATGGCAACTTTAGGTGCTAATTATTTGACATTGGCTGATAGATTTAAAAGAACAGAAAATGGAAAAATCGCAGCTGAAATTATTGAAATGATGTCAGAAACAAATGAAATTTTACAAGACGCAAATGCGCTTCAATGTAACGATGGAACAAATCACATTACAACAATTAGAACAGGTTTACCATCTGCTGTATTTAGAAATTTATATGGTTATGTTCCAAGTTCTAAATCTACAACAGAACAAGTTAAAGATGTTACAGGTATGTTAGAAACATATTCAGTTGTAGACGTTGATTTAGTTGATAAATCAGAAAATCCAAAATTATTTAGATTATCTGAATCATCTGCATTTATTGAAGCAATGAACCAAAAGTTACAAGAAACAGTTTTTTATGGAAGTATAAAAGAAAATGCAGCTGCATTTGATGGTTTAGCTGCTCGTTATTCAAAAAAATCAGCTGATGCAAAGAAAATTGGTTCAAATATTGTAGATGCTGGTGGTGAAGGTTCTGATAATACTTCAATTTGGTTTGTAACTTGGGGTGATTTACATACTTCTTTGTTATATCCACAAGGTTCACAAGCTGGTGTTCAACATAAAGATGATGGTATTCAAACAGAAACAAGCCAAACAGGTGGAAAAAGAAAAGTATACCAAGATCATTTTAAAATGGATGTTGGCTTATCTGTTAGAGATTGGAGATCAACTTGCCGTATTGCAAACATTAGTGTTGGTGATTTGGCTGGTGAAAATGCTGTTGATATTGAAGAATTAATGAACAAAGCATATTACAAAATTAGAAGATTTGCTAAAACTGGTAAAACTTGTATTTATTGTAATTCAACAGTTTTAATGTATTTCGAAGCTCAATTAAAAGCTAAAAATAACGTTAACTTCACAATTAAAGAATATTTAAATGAAAATGTTTTACATTACAAAAATATTCCAATTCGTGAATGTGAATTACTTGTAAATACAGAAGATGTTGTTGCGTAGGAAGAAGGGGTGGAAAATGATATTAGACGAACAAGGCTTATTTTCAGATAAACAAGCTATAACAGAAACTTGTGTTTCTACAAATGTTTTAGATATGGGTTATAGAGAAGTATCTTTTGGTACTCCTGTTGAATTATTTATTCAAGTTGCAGAAACTTTTAATAATTTAACAGCTTTGACTATTAAAGTTCAAAGTGCAAAAGATGAAGATTTTTCCGATGCTGTTGATTTGGCTGAAGAAACTATTTCAGCTTCTAAATTAATTAAAGGTGCAACATCTGCAATTAAATTTTTACCAAAAGGCAATCTTGGTTATATAAGATTAAGCTATACAGTTGAAGGTAGTGCTCCAACCGAAGGTAAAATTTTAGCTGGTATAGTTGATGGCGCTCAAGAAAGTTTTCATAATATTTAGTTAAATCTAAATCCTCAGAATATTACTATTACTGTGTATCCGGCATATGCCGGAGACTTTTTTTAAGGAGTTAATAATGAATTATACGAAAGCTAAAATTTTCAATATGGTTTTAAAAAATTTAAGAGTTAGCGTTAGTATTCAAAATGTTAATCAAAATGATAAAAATACTGTTATTTTAAATGAGTTTTATGATAGTGCTCGTGCGCAGGTTTTAAAAGATTTTGATTGGAATTTCGCTAATTCTTATAGAGAACTTTCTTTAACAGGAAATATTCCGCAAAATCCAAAGTTTTTATGCGAATTTGATTATCCTAACGATTGTGTTTTTGCAAGAGAAATTATACCTTACGCAAATAATGAGATAGTTGAATTTGAAGTTGCAGCTAATGCAATGGGAAATAAAGTTATAAATACAAATCTTACACCTGCGATATTAAGATATACAAAATTAGTTGAAAATGAAGCCTTCTATCCTGCTGAGTTTGTAATGGCTTTATCTTGGTATTTGGCATTTTTAAGCGCACCGTCTATTTGTGGAAATAGAACAATTCAAAGTGATTGCTTGAATATTTACACGAGTATGCTTGCGAAAGCAAAAGCATTAAATGCTTCAGAAGGTTATATAAAAACAGATAATAGCTGTAGTTGGCTTGATGTTAGATAATTATAGGATTTTATTATGGTTAGATATACACAAAAATCTTTTACAGGAGGAGTCTTAAGCCCTTCTTTGTATGCAAGAAATGATTTGGCAAAATATGCAATTGGTTTGAAAACTTTAAAAAATGGTTTTGTCCGTGCTGAAGGTTGCGTTAGTAATAGAGCAGGGTTGGAGATGATTTGCGAAGTTAAAGATTCTTCTTCTAAAGTTAGATTGCTTCCATTTTCTTTTAATACAGAGCAAACTTATGTTATTGAGTTAGGAGATAATTATGCTCGTTTTATAAAAGATGGTGCGCAAATAGTTTATCCTGATAGCTCTGACAAGGCTTCCTTGCCTGTTGAAATTGAAATTCCTTATAGTGAGAATGATATTTTTAATGTTAAATATGCGCAAAATGCTGATGTTTTAACCTTGTGTCATAATAAATATTCGCCATTAGAATTATCAAGATTATCTCATTATGATTGGAGTTTGACTCCGATAGATTTTCAACCTCAAATTCTACCACCAACTAATTTAAAAGCTACTTGGACAGGTGGAAAAGAAGAACTTACTACATATAAATATGTAATTACATCAGTAAGAAAAGATACATATGAAGAAAGTAATCGTTCGCAAGAAGTATCTGTACAAGGAGAACTTGAAGCATATTGGGGAACAACAGAGTATATAACTCTTAGCTTTGATGAAGTAGAAGATGCAGTAGAGTATAACATTTATCGTAGTGTAAATGGGGTTTTTGCTTTTGTTGGAACAACAACGACGAATACATTTAAAGATGAGAAAATAGAACCTGATTTGACTTCAACTGCACCAATTTTTACAAATCCTTTTGCTAATGATAATAATCCTGCTTCTGTAAATTACTTTCAGCAAAGAAAAGTTTTTGCTAATTTGAAAAATAATCCTCAACAATTGATTGCCTCTCAAACCTCTACAAATAATAATTTTAATATTTCTCGTCCTTTAATGGCTTCTGATTCTATAAATATAACTTTATCAGAGCGTGAAGTTAATGAAATTAGACATATTATAGCCTTGAATGATTTAATTTTATTGACTTCTGGTGCAGAGTGGAAATTAAATGGTTCAGATGGTGCTTTTACTGCTTCATCTTCGCTTGTTGCTTCACCTCAAAGTTTTTATGGGTGTTCAAATATTGCCCCTGTTGTATCAGGAAATATGATTTTGTTTGTTCAATCAGGTGGTAATGTTGTTAGAGATTTAGGTTATACCTATATGTCAGATAGTTATGATGGTGAAGAATTATCTATTTATGCTAATCATTTATTTGAAGGCAAACAAATTGTAGATATGGCTTATTCTAAAGAACCTTATAGAATACTTTGGTGTGTGATGTCAGATGGCACATTAAATGCTTTGACTTATAACAAAAAACAAGAGGTTGTCGGTTGGCATTATCATGAGACAAAGGGTAAATTCGAATCTGTTGCTGTAGTTAGGGAAGGTAATGAAGATATTCTTTATTTTGTTGTAAAACGATTTATAAATGGGCAAGAAAAACGTTTTATAGAAAGAATGGCTTCAAGGTATGTTGAGCAAACGAAAGATGGGATATTTTTAGATTGTTGTTTGACTTATGAAGGTGAACCTATTCAAACAATTACTAATTTGAATCATTTAGAAGGCGAAAAAATATCTGTTTTAGCAGATGGTGATATTGAAACTGATTTATTGGTTCAAAATGGACGTGTTACTTTAATTAAACCTGCAACAAAAATAGTGGCAGGCTTGCCTTATGAGTTTGAATTAGAAACATTAAATTTAGAAGGTGATAATACTTTTGGAATTAATAAAATAGTAAATGAAATAAGTGTTTTCATAGATAAATCTCGAGAAGATTTTTTTGTTGTGGGAACTAATGGTGAATTATTTCAAAATCCAAGAAGTATTGAAAGTATTGATAATCCTAATTATTTATCATCAAAAAATATTTCTTCTTATGCTTTGGTTGATTATTCAGAAACGGCAACTGTTCATTTAAAACAAATATATCCATTCCCATTAACTATAAATGCAATATCTTTAGACATAACTTTGGCGGATACAAATGCTTAAATTAACAAAAAATAAAAAATATTTTGAATATATTTTAAATAATTTAAGAGAGCAAGATTTAGAAGAAGTTAAGGCCTTATGGCAAGAAACTTGGAAAGAAAAAGCTTTAAAAACACTAAGTGATAGAAAAATAAGTGTTCTTTTTTCGAAGGATAAACCTATTGCAATGGGTGGTTTTGTTCCTGTAGAAGATAAGAATATAAAAATAGCAGTTGTTTGGCTTTTATGTTCTTCTTTTGTAAAAGAGAATAGATCTTTATTAATTAAAACGTTAAAAAATGAAATTTTAAAAGCTGAAAAAGAATATGATTTAATGTTTAACTACATTTATAAATCAAATTTTGAAGCGAAAAGTTGGTTAAAAAAATTAGGGTTTAAATTTGATAATCCAAAGCCAATAGGGTTGAATATCAAAAAAGATTTTGATTTTTTTTATAAGGTAAAAAAAGGAGTGAAAATATAATGTGTGTATATGAAGCTGCAGATATTGTTCGTGGCGCAATAGAAGTCTTTCGTGCTGTTGATATGTATCAAGAAGTACAAGAAACAAAAGCTCAAAGTGAGATAGAAACAAGGACTTTTATCTCTGAAGCAAAAACAGCGAAAAAGCAAGCTGCTGTTGAAAGGCAAGAAGGGATAGAAGAATCGCGCAGGCAAAAATTATCTTCCATATTGAATATGCAAAAAGAGAAAACAATGTTTGCTGCAAATAATATTGCTACAACATCTCAAACAACATTGAATATATTGGGTGATGAAAAATTAAATGGTGAATTAATGGCTCTTAATACTTTAGAAGAAGCAGAAAATCGTTCTGATAATTATTTGTCTAAAGCAAAAGATTATTATAATAAGGCTTCTTTGTCTTCGTTTAAAGGCAAACAAGCATATAAAAAAGCATTATTAAAAAATTTAGAAGGAGAAGCCGTTATGTTGGTTTCTAATTTGGGAGGTTAGTTATATGTTAAATGATAGTATAAAAGAAGCTTCTTTTTCTCTGCGAAAGATTGATGTTAAACAAACAGAAGTTATTGATGAAAATATAACATTTGATTCTGATAAAGTTAAAATTTTAGAATTTAGTAATTTGATTGATAAATGGGAGAAAGAACTTCTTTTTTCAGAAAATGGTTTTTTCTCTATAAAAGGTAAAGAAATAGAAGGAAAAACAAAAGAATTTTATTCTGAATTGAAGAAGTTTATTAATATGAAAATTTCAGAAATGAAATTAAAAACATCAAAATCAGTTGATATTGTTTCTGACATTAAGGATAAAAAGTTAAAAGTTGTATTAGATCAAATGGAGAAATATGAAAAAGAACAGCTTTCAAAGTGGGAAACACAAGTATATGAAGAAGGGCTTAAATCTGCGATAAATAGAGCTGTTTTATATAAAGATAACGAACAAATCATTTTTTCTTCTTTGAATAATGGTTTATCAATTTTAAGGACATTGGCACAAAAAGAAAATTGGGATTCGAAAATTTTTAAATCAAAAGTAGATTTGTTTGAAGCAGATTTTTTTCTTAGTTTAATTAATTCTTATGTTTTTGATAAAGATTTAAAAGCAATTGTGTTGTTTGAAAAATATAAAGATAAATTAATTATTGATAATATAGAAAAGTTTGAAGAAGGTTTATTATCTTTAAAAAATAATGTAATTGCTTATAATTGGGCAAAAGAACTGTTCTCTTATAACCTTTCAACAACTGAAAATAAAAAAGAAATTAATGAAATAAAAGATTTAGAAATTAAAAAATTAGTTCAAAATTTTTTGCAAGAGTTTCAAAAACAAAAAGAAAAAATTGAAGAAAAAGAACAACAAATAAAAAATGAAGAGAATTGGAAACAAATTCTTTCTATTCTTGAATCTGAGCCAGATAAGGCGTTTTTATATATTGATTTTTCTATGGATAAAAAACATCAAAAGAGTAAAGAAAATTATATAAAAATGATTTTGAAAAAAGGACAAATTGAAACTGATAAAAAAGTATTTTTAGAGCTTTTAAAAGAAATTTATGTTGATTTTTCTGCTTTTAAAGAAAAAAGTTTATCTGATTATAGGGAGTTTTTATCAAAAGAAGATTACGAAAAATTTGTCGAATTTCAAAAAATGTCTGTTGATGAATATAATTTTTTCTCTTCTGATTATGCTTTTTTGACAGAAAAATTTAAGCAAAATGATATTACAAATGAAGAGGATCTCTATACTTTTGTTCAATTGATATTTAGTTTGAAAAATGATTATTCTTCTAAAAATAAAAAAGAGTTTGATTTTGAAACAAAAGAAAAATTGATAGAAGTTGTTTTAAAAAGATTTATAAAAAAAGATAGGGAGGAATAGTTAATGACTGTATCATCATTAGTGCCTGTGAATAATTACACAGGTAATGGTTCAACCTGCCAATTTGATTTTGATTTTTTAATAGAAGATGAAAGTGAATTAGTTGTTACATTAATAAATAAAAAAGAAAATATAGAAGAAAAATTAATTTTTGGTGTTGACTATTCTATTAACGAAATAGGTAGTAAAAATGGAAGTTTTATAATTTATCCATTGGAAGAAATATCTTCTCATGAAGTTTTATCTCCTGATGAAGTTTTATCTTTATCGTTGAATTTGTCGATAAAACAGGAAAGTGAATTTGAAAATTCTGCCACATTAAAATTAGATGTTTTAGAATGGACTTTTGATTATATTGTTAGAGTTTTGCAAATTTTAAGTCGAAAGATTGATAGAAGTATAAAAATTGTTGAAGGTGAAAATACTAAGCCTGAAGAGTTGGTAAAAAATCTTTTTGATGCTGAATTTAATTCTAAAGCTTATTCCAAAGCTGCTTATCAGAATTTAGAAGAAATAAAAGAAATGAATAATAAAATTAATTCTGATATGAAAAAATTAGATTATGAATTAACTGAAGTTTTGCATAAATCAGGCGATGAAGAAGTTACAGGTGTAAAGAATTTTACAAATACTATTTTGTATAAAGGTGAAAATCTTTTAGATGTTGTATCGCAAGATTATGAATCTGCTATTCAAGGCAAGCAAGATATATTAACAGCAGGTGAAAATATAACTATTGTTGATAATGTAATATCTGCAGAAGATGGAATTAATAATAAGGTAACAAATTGTATCTTGGCTATGCCTGAAATTACTTATAGTGGCAATACATTTACGGTTAAAGCAGGAACAAAGGCTTTAGTGTCTAATGGTTTTATTAATGGCGCATTTAATAATATTAAATGGATGGCTAAAACTGATGTTGTGCAAGATGTTGCTTTTTATGGCGATAGTACTCATTTGATTTATGTTATAGAACAAGATCGCTTGTTGCATAGTCATTTTTTAGGTAGTTTTTCAGAAGCACCTGAAATTGGTGGAGCAAATGGAACTTATTATAATACTGTTGAAAATTGTTTTTATTTAAATGGAACAACTCAATGGTATAAAACTCCAATTGTATTTTTGGCTGAAATGATAGTAACTGACGGGGTAATAACAACTTTTAATGCTAAAGAACCAATTAAGTTAGTTAATTATAGTGATATTAAAAATAATGTTCATATTGTTGAAACATATTCTAACGGTACATCTTGGTATAATATCTATTCAAATGGTTGGTGCGAACAAGGGGGACAAGCAAGTTCAACTACTCAAGTAGTTCAAATAATTTTTTTAATTCCGTATAAAGATACTAATTATACAGCACTTGCAGTATCTACAGTGGGCGGTTCGACATCAAATTATAATCCTAATATAGGGACACTATCACAAAGTGGTTTTTATTTTAATTCAATGATTAATAAAGCGTGTGGTTGTCATTGGCGAACTTGCGGTTATATAAGATAGGAGTAAAAATGGCATATATACTAAAAAAACCTTGTACAAAGGAGCAAAGAATAAAATTTATAGTAGAGTATAATCATAAGTTGGGTTTGAAAATCGAAGAAACAGATAGCGCTTTTTATGCTCTTGAACAAAATGAAATTATGGAGAATGATGTTCCCGCTATTAATTTGAATTATGAAAAAGAGCTAAAGGAAAAAGAGAAAAAACGAATTGCAATGTTATCTTTAACCAAGAGGGAAATATTTTTGGCTTTGTATAAAGCAAAAGGGTTAAAGCCAGAAGATATTAGAAACAAAATAACCGATATTGAAGCTTTAATTGAGTTTGATTATGCAAATAGTTATTATCGTGGAAATCCTTTGGTTGATAAAATTGGTGAGCTTTTAGGCTATTCTTCTAAAGATTTAGACTTTTTGTTTATTAATAAAGTTCTCCCAACTCTACAAGGAGAATAAAATGGGAAAAGAAAAGATAAATGATATAATTTTTTCAGATATTTTAGATGTAAGAATTCGAGTTATTAATGATGAAGATAGCAAAGTTATCATAAAAAATAAAAAGAAATATCCTTTTGAATTGTTTAATACCGTTACGGTAAAAATAATAACAACTAAAAGAGAGTTTAAATTTGATATATTTAAGGGTTATACTTGGAACGGGGCTGATATTCCCCGTTTTTTATGGCGTTTAGTTGGCTCACGAACAGATAATGATTTTTTAATTGCTTCTATGCTTCATGATTATTTGCTTGAGTTTAAAGTCTTTATTATGAAAGAAGTTTTAAATGGTGAAATTACAAAAAGAGAATATAGAAGACTTACTTCTTTAATTTTTAGAGAATTAATAAAGAAACAAGGTACAAATGTAATTAAAGCAAATGTTATGAGCTGGTGTGTTGATGTTTTTCAAATGTGTAATATAAGGAGTTGGGAATGTCCTTAACTGATGAATTTTTATTGTTTTTACTTATAAATGTAATTTCAGCTGGAATAGCTTTAGGGAGCTATGCAAAAAGTATTAAATACATAGAAGAACATATTAATCGTTTGGAAGTAAAACAAGATAAACATAATTGTTTAATTGAACGAATGGTTGCTGTTGAACAAAGTGTAAAATCGGCACATCATAGGCTTGATAATTTAGAAATAAAAAAGAGAGATGCAATTTAGCACCTCTCTTTTTTTATTTGTTTTTTATATTTTATACGTTTGGCAAATCACCTTTAACTTCTGCAATTATAGATGTTTCTAAATCGAATTCTTCACATAAAGCTTTAATTGAAGGAACAGCATTTTCTTTTTCTACTAAACAGCTAATTTTTATTTCACTTGTAGAAATCATTTTAATGTTTATATTTTTTTCAGCTAAAGCTTTAAACATATCTGCAGCGATACCTGGTCTGTCAACCATTCCAGCACCAACAATAGAAACTTTTGCAATATCTTTGTCTATTAGTATTTCGCCTGCGCCTAATTCATTTTGGAATTCTTGTAAGATATTTAAAGAATCGTTTAAATCATCAGAATCAACAGTAAAAGCAATTGAGTTTGTACCATTGTTTGCCAAAGATTGAATAATCATATCAACACTGATGTTATTTTTAGCTAAAGAACCAAATAATTTTGCTGCAGTACCTGGAATATCAGGTAAGTTAGAAAGTGAAATTCTTACTTGAGATGTATCTGCTGCAACACCAGCGACTGGTTTGTATATTTCCATATCATTAACTCCTATTATTAAAGTACCTAAATTATCTAATTTGAAAGAGCTACGAACTCTTAATGGAACGTTGAATTGTTTTGCTGTTTCAACTGAACGAGGGTGTAAAACATTTGCACCAACTCTTGCTAATTCTAACATTTCTTCATAAGAAACTGTTTCTAATTTTTGAATATTTGGAACGATTCTTGGGTCTGTAGCATAAACGCCTTCAACGTCTGTGTAAATATCACATCTGTCAGCTTTAAGCGCAGCAGCTATAGCTACAGCCGAAGTATCTGAACCACCACGACCTAATGTAGTAATTTCTCCTTCAGGAGTTACGCCTTGGAAACCAGCAACTACAATAATATTTCCTTCAGAAATATATTTTTGTAATTTTTCTGTTTTAATATCAACAATTCTTGCTTTTGAATGGATATTTTCAGTAATGATGCCAACTTGTTGACCATTCATACTAATAGCTTTATGGCCATGTGCTTGAATAGCCATAGATAATAGGGCAATTGAAACTTGTTCGCCTGTAGATAAAAGCATATCCATTTCTCTTGAGTCTGGAGTTTGCGTTACTTCGTTAGCTAATTTTATTAAATAGTCTGTTGTATGTCCCATTGCAGAAACAACAACTATAACATCATTTCCGTTTTCTTTCTCTCTTATTACGGCTTTGGCTACATTGTGAATTTTTTCTGGATTCGCAACCGAAGTTCCGCCGAATTTTTGAACTATTATTCCCACTTTTTTACCCTTTATTAATGTTTAGTGTGTTACTTAAATATGCGTTTATTTGACTAATTGAAAATTCAGTATCATTTATATTGTTTATTTTTTCTTGATACTCTTTCAATTTTTCTTCATTATAATTCGATGGCTCATTTTCGACAAGTATTTTATATGCTTTATATGTTAAAAAAAGCATAAAATCTTTATTTTGTAATTCTTCATTTAACGCAAATATAATCTTTAAAGCAGATTCGGCCTTTTCTTGATTTATTAAGGAATATATTTGTATTAGTTGAGCATCTATATTTGTTGGTTCGTTTTCAAGAATAATTTTTGTTTTGTCTATTGCTTCAGAATATAATCCGCATTTAAAAGAAGTAAGAGCATATAGTAATAGAATTTTTTTAGAATCTCTATTGAGTTGATACGCATTTCTTATTTCTCTCATTGCATCTTTTAAATTGTCTATTTCTAATAAACAAATAGTGTAATTTATCAAAGCTTCAGTGTGCTTTGGATGGTATTCTAATGTTCTTTGATAGTAGTCTATACTTTTTTTAGTTTTACCTAATTTATAGTAACAATTTGCTATATAAAAATATAAGTATGTTTTATCTTTATTAATAGCAATTGTGTTAAATAAGTATTTAATTGCTTGTTCGTAATCTTTTTCATCGTAATAAAGAAGTCCTAAATTTCCTATTGCTAAAGAATTTGTAGGGTTTTCTTTAATAGCATTTATAAAGTATTCTTTTGCTTCTTGTAAGTTTTGTTCTTTGTATAGGCAAGAACCAAATCTGTATAAAGCATCAGAATCATTAGGTTTTATTTTTATAGCTTCTTCAAATTTTTGTTTCGCTTCTTCAATTTTATCTAAGTTAAAAAGTGTTATACCCCAAGAAAGATATAAATCAAAATCTTTAATACCCTTATTTTCAGCTTTTTTAAATGTTTTTAAGCATTCATTATCCTGCTCCATTTCAGAATAATTTTTTGCTAAAAGAATATATATTAAAGGATTTGTTGGGTCTGTCTCTAAAGCGCGTTGCGCATATTCGATTACAGCCATATGATTTTTTTCTTTTTTGTAGCAAAGTGCTAAATTGTAGTATAAATTTTTGTAATCAGGATCTATTTTTTCTAAATGTTTAAATTCAATAAAAGCTTCTGCCGGTTTATTTAATTCTAAGTATAAAGCTCCAGAAAGAAAGTATATGTGGGAATTTGTAGGGTCAAAAGATTTTGCCTTTTTAAACATTTCTATAGCTTTTAAATTTTTCTTTTGTTTGGCATAAAGAACCCCGTAATTTAGGTAGATTTCAGCATCAGACGGTGAAAATCTGATAGCTCTTTTTAGGTATCCTTCAGCTTCATCAAATCTATTTTCAGCAACTAAAACGCTACTTAAAACGGAATAAGTATATGCGTTAGTTGAATCTCTATTAATTGCTTCTTTAAGTATTTCTTCTGCTTTTTTATATTCTTTAAGCTTTGCGAAAATAATTCCTAAACTAATGCAAGGTCTTGGGTTTTGATAGGACATTAAAACGGCTGTTTTAAGTTTTTCTATTGCAGTATCAAAATCTTTCATAGATGCAAAGTGCATAGCCCAATTTGTGTAGGCCAATGAAGGGATTTCAATACGATCTGAATATCTTTGGTAGTTCGTTGTGAAATCGTCTATTTTGTTAATCTTATTTATAATTTGATTAAAAAATTTCTTCATAATACACTATCCACTACTTCTCTAAAAGCTCCGTTACCACCGATGTTTTCTGTTATAAAAATATTTGGTATATCTTTTACAGTTTTGTGGGCATTTTGAACTGTTACAGGATATTTTGTATAGGTTAGACATTCAATGTCGTTGATGTCATCACCAATATATATGGAATTTTCGGGTTTTATATTATGTTGTTCAAGTAAAGATTTAAAAACGTTTATTTTTTTTCTCTCCCCCTGAAAAACTTCTATTTGAGGGAAGTTATCTTTTAATTTATCTATTGCTGCCGATTTTTCTCCAGAAATTATAGCAAATTTAATATTTTTTCTTAAAATTAAAGCAATTGCCATAATATCTTTGTAGTCCATTTTTTTTGATGTAGAACCATCGGAAAATACTTCTACTTTTCCGTCTGTAAATACCCCATCAAAGTCACTAACTATAATTTCTATATTATTTTCAAATTCCATATTATATATTATATAAAATTTGACGGAAATATAAAAGGCTTGCGAAAAAAATTTTTTAAGGAAAGTTACAAAAAAATAAAAAAATAACTTGATTAATTATTTTGCTTATGATTTGATAAAAAAGAACACGAAAGCAATCCTCTTTTAGCAGAAGTGTTTATCGGCTGCAAAAGCTAATTAGTTAGCAAGTGCATATTGAAAAATGGAGATTAAACCAAATGGTTAAAATTAGATTAAAAAGATTAGGATATAAAAAGAACCCTGTTTATAGAATAGTTGTTTTAAACTCTACAACAAAGAGACAAGCAGCTCCTATTCAACAATTAGGTTTCTATAACCCAAAAACTAAAGAAATGAAATTAGATAAAGCAGCAGCACTTGATTGGATTAAAAAAGGTGCTCAACCTACACAAACAGTTCAATACTTGATTACAAACTGTAATGAAGATGGAACTTTGAACTATGTAAAAAAAGAAACAGAAAAACTTTCTAAAAAAGCTCAAGCTAAATTGGAAGCTGAAAAAGCAGCAGCTGCAGCAGCAGAAGCTGAATCAACTGAAGCTTAGGCTTAAAACAATTTTTTACAGGGAAAGAGAACACTTATTTACCGCTTTAACAAAAGCGGTTTTTTTTGTTATAATTTAGGCTATGACAGAGATTGAAATTATAGTTTTATCAATTGCTTTAGCTTTAGATGCTATGCTTGTAAGTTTTTCTTATGGGTTGATAATAAATCAACGTAGAATTTATAATTCGTTGCTTTTATCTGGTTCGTTTGGTTTTTTTCAGTTTTTAATGCC
>JAZSQW010000034.1:0-4502 GCA_045538205.1 Candidatus Avigastranaerophilus sp.
TACAAAAACGCTGGGGTGAAAAATTCACAGCATATGGACAAGCTTATGTAACAAATGGTGGTCGTAACGGTGTTGGCTTACAAGCAGGTTTAAGAATTGCTATTGGTGATGAAACAGTTAAATCAAAAGCTGCTTGGTTAACACCTAAAAAGAAAGATACAACTATCGTACTTGATGGTAAAGTTAAATAGCAAAAAGCCCTCTTTTGAGGGCTTTTTATTATTATCATAAAAACAAAGCTTTTTATGTTTACATATCATTAACTTATATTGTATTAAATTTTTTAATAGCATAAAATATAACTATATTAATAGCTTTGGGATATTTTTTATGTTGGATAAAAATTTTATATTAATTGATGGTCACGCATTAGCATATAGATACTTTTTTGCTTTAGAACGTACAGGAATGAAAACATCAGATAACCAACCAACTTGGGCAGTTTTTGGGTTTTTTAAAGCATTATTTGATTTATTACAAAACCCAGAAATCAAACCTGACTCCATAGCTGTTACTTTTGATGTTTCTCGCCAAACATACAGAACAGAAATGTATGCTGATTACAAAGCTAATAGAGAAAGTATGCCTGACGCATTAAAAAGCCAATTAGCATTGATTATTGAAGGTTTACAGGCATTAAATATTCCAATCTATACAAAAGAAGGCTACGAAGCTGATGATGTTATCGGAACGATAGCAACAAAAGCAAAACAAAAACAACATAAAACATATATTCTTACCGGTGATAGAGACTCTTTCCAATTAGTTGACCGTGAAGGTTTTATCAAAGTTATTATGCCATCAAAAGGTGAATTAATTGAATACGACTGGTATAAAGTTTACGACAAAATGGGTGTTTATCCATATCAAATAGTAGACTATAAAGGTTTATCGGGTGATACTTCTGATAATATTCCAGGTATTAAAGGTATCGGTGATAAAACAGCTTGCAAATTATTATCACGCTTTGACAAATTAGAATTAATTTACGAAAACATTGATAAAGTTACAGAAAAAGCACTAAACAGAAAATTAACAGAAGGTCACGAAATTGCTTTATTAAGCAAAAAATTAGCAACAATTCAAAAAGATTTAGATATAGATTTTGATTTTGACTGTGCAAAATTAGAAATGCCTAATTACGATGATGTTATTGAGTTTTTCAAAAAAAATCAATTCTATAATTTCCTTAAAAATTCTGAAAAATTATTACAACCATTTAAAATTGGTTCTTTAAATCCAAAAGTAGCAGATAACTGCAATTGTGCAAACCAACAAGTTTTAGAAGGTGGACAAATGCAATTAGGTTTAGGACTTTCTGAGGCGATTATGCAATCTGCAAAGAAAACTTATAACCACGAAAAAACTATTGTTGATACTGAAGAAAAACTAAATAAATTAATTGAAGAACTAAACAAACAAACAATTTTTTCTATTGACGTAGAAACAACAGGTATAAACCCTTTAGAATGCGACTTGGTTGGTATCTCTATAGCATACTCTGAACAAATTCAAACAAAAAACAACAGAGTAAAAATAGACAAAAGCAAAAATGACTTAGTTAAATCTTTCTATATTCCTGTTTTCCACTTAGTTGGGCAACAATTAGACATAGAACTAATCAAAGAAAAGCTTGCACCGATTTTAGCTAATAACAATATTGCTAAAACTCTTCAAAACGCGAAATATGATTATCTTGTTCTAAAACATCACGAAATGCCAATGAGCAACATAATCTTTGACACAATGTTAGCAAGTTATATAAAAGACTCTTCAAGAAAACACGGTTTAAAACAACAAGCAAGTGATTATCTTGACTATATGATGACAGAATACGAACAATTATTAAAAAATTCTTCATCATCTTTAACCATTGAAACAGTTAGTATTGAAGAAGCTGCTGATTATGCTTGTGATGATGCATTTGCTACTCTTCTTTTAACTGCATATTGGCAAGAAAATTTAGACGAAAAAGAATTAGATATTCTTTATGATATGGAAGTGCCATTATGTCTTGTACTTGCGAAAATGGAAGAAACAGGCACAAGTATAGATGTTGAATATTTAAGTGTTATCGAAAAAGAAATCAACGAAAAACTATCTATTATAGAAAGAAAAATCTATGAAGCTGTTGGCGAAGAATTCAATATTAATTCACCAAAACAAGTTGGAGATATGCTTTTTGGCAAAATGAATTTAAAAGCAAAAGGGATGAAGTCTAAAACAGGATTTTCTACAAACGCAAAAGTCTTAGAAGCCTTAGCAGAAGAACATCAAGTTGCTAAAGACATTTTAGAACAACGCCACTTAGCAAAATTAAAAAATACTTATGTTGAAACATTGCCAGAATTAATAAGCGTAAATGATAATAGAATTCACGCAAGCTTCAACCAAACAATCACAACAACAGGCAGATTATCTTCATCTAATCCAAACTTACAAAATATTCCTGCAAAAACAGAATTGGGTAATAGAATTAGAGGTGCTTTTGTTGCTGAAAACAAAGATAATTTAATTATTTCTGCCGACTATTCTCAAATAGAATTAAGATTATTAGCACATATTTCTCGTGATGATAATTTAATTGAAGCATTCTGTAATGACGAAGATATTCACACAGCAACAGCAAGCAAAGTTTTCGATGTTCCAATGGAACAAGTTACAAAAGAAATGAGATCACGAGCTAAAGCTGTAAACTTTGGAATTGTATACGGACAATCTCGCTATGGTTTAGCATCAAGTTTAGGAATAACTCCATTTGAAGCGCAAGAGTTTATTGATAGATACTTCTTAACTTATCCCGCTATTAAAGAATATATGGATAACACCATCAAATTTGCATATGCACACGGATACGTAGAAACAATTTATGGTAGAAAACGTTATTTGAGCGCAGGTTTACTAAGCACAAACGGAAAAATTCAAGAAGCTGCTCAACGTGCTGCAATCAACGCACCAATTCAAGGAACTGCCGCTGATGTTATGAAATTAGCAATGGTTCGTCTACAAAATGACTTTGAAAAAAATAACATTAAATCTAAAATAATCATACAAGTGCACGATGAACTTGTTATCGAAACAGATAATACTGAAAGAGAACAAGTAAAATTGTTAACACAAAAAGCAATGGAATTAGACCAACCATTTTTAGTTCCATTAAAAATTGATATCGCTGAAGGCAAATCTTGGATGGAAATTTAGTGAAAAAAATATTAATCTTATCTATTATAATATGTAGTTTATGTATCCAGCAAAAATCCCTTGCTGATACAGCTTTGCCTGTAAGCAACATTGCAAGAGCAATTCCATCATCAATAGATTTTTCAAAATCATATAAAACTACATCTGAAAATTTATTGTATTTGTTATTAAGCGCAATCAACGCACAAAATTATTCTATTGAAGAAATTCAGTTTAAAACAGGAAGTGTGCTATTCAAAGCATATTCTAAAGAATTTATCGCATCTGTTTCTGCGCAAGATAGTTATAATTCATATATAAAAATCATTCCAGCAGATAACAACTATAATTTTGCACCTTCTTTAATTCAAAAATTACATAATTATATTGAAATAAACAACTCAACTATTTTTCAAAAGATTTTATAAATTAGGTTTTGGCAAATGAAGTGCCATATTATCTAAACCTAAAATGCTTTCTGCAACACCTTCTGAATATGTTGGGTGAGCAAAAATAACTTTATGAAAATCTTTTGGAGAAAGCTTATTTGCCATTGCAATTGCAAACTGTTGAACCATTGCGCTTGCTTCTTCAGAAATAATATGCACGCCTAAAATTTCATCTTCTGTTGATAGAACTTTTATAAATCCGTCAATTTTATTTTCAGCATATGCTTTACCCAATGCAGAAATTGGGAAAACTGATTTTTTATATACAAAATTTTCTTTTATTAATGCTTGTTCTGTCTTTCCTATCCAAGCAATTTCAGGCGAACCATAAATAACTGATGGGACTAAATTAGAATCAAATTTATCACATTCCCCATCAACTATATAATCAATAACATTTTCTGCCTGTTTCATTGCGCTATGAGCAAGCATTGATTTTCCATTAATATCGCCAATTGCATAAACATTTTCTATATTAGTTTTAAACGTTTCATCAATTTCCACAAATTTATTAACTTTAATTTCATTTGCACCAATATTTACTTCAGGCAATCTACCTGCACCAAGCAAAATTTTATCAACTTCAATAACTTTTCCATTTGAAAGAGTTACTGTTTTATCTTCAATTTTTTCAATAGTTGTTGATGTATAACAATCTATTCTACTTCTTTTAAATAATTTTAAAATTCTGTCAGAAATATCCATATCAGCAATAGGAATAAGGTTTTCCATCATTTCTACAATATAAACTTTAACACCTAATGCCGAAAAAATTCTTGCCCACTCTATGCCTATAGCACCAGAGCCAACAATCATAATAGAATTTGGCAATTCCATCAAATTTAAAACATCGTCAGAAGTCATAACAAAATC
>JAZSQW010000009.1:0-20989 GCA_045538205.1 Candidatus Avigastranaerophilus sp.
TTTTTTAAAATTTCTTTAAAATAGTTTAATGTTGTTCCAGAAACTGTATAGTCGTAAAATAAATATGTTTTGTTTGATTTTTCCATCTCTTCTTTAGATATACCTTGAGATTTTAAGAATTTAGAATATTCGGCTTTACCTTCTTTATTTTTGTCTATGTGGTTGTGACAAATACTTTCTGCAGTTTGATATTTTCTAATATTTGAAATTGGTAAATAATGAGTTTCTACTCCCATAAATTCTAAAACTCTACCGATTGTAGAAGGTGATGTTCCTATGCATTCAAAAATATAGTTCCCTTCGCCGTATTTTTCATCTAAACTTTTTTTGAATTTTATCGCTAAATTAACATCTCTTGTTGCCATTCTTATTTCTGATTCGTCACAATATTTTGATTTGAAGTCTTCAATTTCTTTTTTAGATAATGATTTGTAGTCAGAAATATCAAGTTTTCTTTTATTACTTTCAATAGGATCTTTTTTCTTTTTAGTTGTAGAAATAAAAACATCTTCATTAATTGGTGAATTTCCACAAAAGCTGTTTGAGTATGCTTTTGTGATTTGCATTGTAGTTTTATTTATATAATTACTTGAATTAAAAGATATTTTCATATTTTATTTAAGTTGAAAAATAGAAAATTTTGCTATTATAAGCTATTTTTATTCGCAGGGTTTTCTTTTAATAATTTTAATTTATTTAGTTCGTCTATTACTAAAAAATTAAATGATTTTGATGATGAGTCAGATGGTTTTTCTTGAAAATTTTTAATAAATTGTAGCATTTCGTAGTTCAAATGTGGAACTCCGCCATATTGCGCCGCTTCACTTCTTTCTAATTCATCGTGTACATAGTGATAACAATCATTTCTTTTTACAGAACCATCATTTATACAATATCCAGATTCATCAGTAGGATAAGGGTATATTTTTAATAAATCTTTGTTAAGGCTTTTGAATTTTACATTTCCATTTTTTGTTGGAATATGAAAACAGTCTTTTAATATCTCTCTAAAAAGTTTTAAACTGTCTCCAGTTGCTGTGTAGTCGTAGAATATGTGAATTTTATCGGAATTTTTAATGCTTTTTTTATCTACACCTTGAGATTTTAAAAATTCAGAATATGCTGATCTGCCTTCTTTATTTCTTAAAATTGCACTTTCTACAGTTATTTTGTTACGTGCTCTTAAACCTGTAATTGGCAAATAATGTGTTTCTACACCCATAAACTCAAAGACTCTTGCAATTGTTGATGGAGAGGTGCCTACACATTCAAAAATGTAGTTGCCTTCACCATATTCTTTATCTAAATGTCTTTTTAAATTTCTTGCTATTTTTACATCTCTTCTTGCTATTTTTATTTCTTCTTTGCTACAAAATTTTGTTTTTATTTCTTCAATTTCTTTTTTTGATAATGCTTTATAGTCAGAAATTTCAAATTTTCTTTTGTCTGATTCAAAAGGATTTTGGGTTATTGGTGTTGTACGAATAAAAGTATCTTCACTTATTGCTGTATTGCCCTTAAAACTGTTGTTAAATGGCTTTGCATAAGAGAATATTGCTTTGTTTATATAAGAGTTAGGGATAAGAGATAAATTCATACCAATATAAAACAAATCAAGAAAAAATTTGCTATTATAAGCTATTTTTGTTAGCAGTGTTTTCTTTTAATAAACCATCTTGTTCTAACATATACATAGTATAAAAATTAAAATATCGTTCTTTTTCGCTTGCTGTTTCGTTTTTAACATCGTCAATTTTTTCTATTTGTTCCCAGTTTAAATGTGGAACACCTGCATAATTTTCACTGCCACAGCCTTCTAAAAAGTCGTTAATATAGTTGCTAACATTTTGTGCGTTTTCTTTATTACATATTAATAATAAATCTTTGTTTAAACTTCTAAAATCCATTTGATAACTATTTGGTATAATGTCATATTTTATTGTCAATAAATTTCTGAACATATGAAGTGATTGTCCTGAACAGGTATAATCATAGAATAAAATTTTTTTATCGGTATCTTCTTCCATTCCTCTATAAATGCCTTGAGAAGATAAAAAGTCTTTGTATTTGTTATCTTTGTCATTATAGTTTGTTACTATATCATTTATAAAAACTGTTCTTTGTAAATCAGATATAGGTATGTAATGTACTTCTGCACCAGAAAATTCTAAAAATCTTGCAATAGGGGCTGGGGAAGTTCCTATGCATTCAAAAATATATTTATCTTCGCCATGAATTCTATCTAAGTAAGCTTTAAATTCTTTTGCTATTTTGTAATTTCTTTCAGCATCTTCTTTTGTTTTTTTATCAATATTTTTAAGTAATTCTTTTTTGTCTATTGCTGATAATTTTTTATAGCTATCAATTTTAAAATTTTTACCTTCGTTTAAAATATCTGTTGCAGATTGATTTTTGACAAAACAATCACCACAAAAATTTACTTTTGGTTTTTGTGTTTGTTGCTTTAAAGGGTTTATTTTATAAATATTTTGTAGCGAAGATATTTGCATACCCCTATAAAACACTTCAAGCAAAAAAATTGCCTTTATAAACTATTTTTATTTGCAGGGTTTTCTTTTAATAAACCATCTTCGTTTAATTTATTTATTGTGTAGAAATTAAAATAACGTTCTGGATAGCCTGTTCTTCTTTGAATAACATTATTAATTTCGCCTAAGTTTTGGCAAGGTAAATGTGGCACTCCGCCATAGTCCTCGCTTGCACCTGATGCGAGAAAATGCCATATATAGCTATCTGTTTGTGGTTTGTATTTGAAATTTTCAGGAACTTCTATTTGTTTTAAGTCTTCATTTAAACTTTCAAATTTCATTCTTGAGTCCATTGTTGGAATATCCATTGCGAATAGCATATCTTCAAATTTTTCTAAAGATTCTCCACTTGCTGTGTAGTCATAAAATAAATAGGTTTTATCATTTCTTTCAAGCATATTTTCATCAATACCTTGAGAAGATAAGAATTTTTTATATTCTTTTGCTCCTGATGGATTTGATTCTACAACGGCACTTCCGCTATATGCTTCTTGTAAGTCAGAAATTGGTAGATAATGCACTTCTACACCAGAAAATTCTAAAACACGACCTATAGAGGCAGGTGAAGTACCTATGCATTCAAAAATATAATTATCTTCGCCGTATTTTTTGTCTAAATGATTTTTGAGTAGTAGTCCCATTGCATAGTTGTGAAAGCCTGCATTTTTTATATGAAAAAGTCTTGAGTCTAATGCTTCGGTAAGTATTTCTTTTTTATCTTCTGATAGTTGTTTGTAACTATCTAATTTGAAGCTTTTACCTTCGTTAAAAATGTTTTCTGTACTGCTTCTTTTAATAAAAGAATCTCCACAAAAGTTGATTTTTTGTTTTTGTGGTTGTGTTTTTGAAAAATTTGTTCTATAAAAATTTTGTATTGGTGATATTTTCATATTTGTTTTAAAACTGAACAAAAAATTTTTTGCATTGTAATCGAAGGTTTATTTCGTATAATTAAATTATGAAGAAATTGTATATTGAAACACTTGGTTGTCAAATGAATAAATCAGACTCAGAAAGAATCGCTGGTATTCTCTCTGAATATGGTTATGTGGAAACTGAAATTGAAAAAGAAGCAGATTTATTAATTATTAATACTTGTAGTATTCGTCAATTATCTGCTGATAAGGCATATAGTAAAATTGGGGTTTGGGGCAAATGGAAAAAAACTAATCCTAATTTAAAAATTGCTATGTGTGGTTGTGTAGCACAACAAGATAAGAATAAGGTTAGACAAAGAGCTCCTTATGTTGATTTGGTTTTTGGTACTCATAATATTTATGACTTGCCTAATTTGATTAAACAAGTTGAAAATGATGAAAAAGTTTGTGCTATTACAAATACTCCTGTTGTTTGTAATCAAAATGATTTTAAAATTATTCGTAAAGAAGGTGTTAATGCTTGGATACCTATCATAGAAGGGTGTAATAATTTCTGTACTTATTGCGTAGTGCCTTTCACTCGTGGTAGAGAAAGAAGCAGAAGCCTTGATGAAATTGTTCAAGAAGCTAAAAATATAGTAGCAGAAGGCTTTAAAGAAATTACACTTTTAGGACAAAATGTAGATAGCTATGGTAAAGATTTAAAAGATGGCAAAACAACTTTGGCTAATCTTCTTCGTGCATTGAATAAAATAGATGGTGAATTTAGAATTCGTTTTGTAACTTCATATCCATCTGATATTACAGATGATTTAATTGATGCAGTTGAAGAATGTGATAAGGTTTGTAAGTATTTTCATATTCCAATGCAATCAGGTAATTCTCACATTTTAGAAGAAATGAATAGACATTATACCAAACCACAATATTATGAAATTGTTTCTAAAATAAGAAATAGATTTCCTGATGTTGCTATTACAAGTGACTTTATTGCAGGCTTTCCTGGTGAAACAGAAGAAGAATTTCAAGATACTTTAAATGCTATTGATGAATTGGAGCTTGATTATTCTAATACAGCAGCATATTCTCCAAGAGTATTTACAAAAGCAGGGAAAATGGTAGATAAGTTTTTATCTGAAGAAGTTAAATATGAACGTCTTGAACGTTTGAATGAAAAAAATAGAGAAGTTTGTTTGAAATCTAATGAAAAATTTGTTGGTAAAACATTGAATGTTTTGGTCGAAAGTATAACAAATAAAGATGGTAAAACTATTTTAAATTCAAGAGCAGGAAATAATAAAATAGTTCACTTTGAAGCTGAAAACGTTCAAGTTGGTGATTTTGTAGATGTTAAAATTACAAGAGCTCAAACTTGGTGCTTGTATGGTGAATTAGTATAATTGTTTAATATGTTGAGTGATTTTTATTTTCTTTAAAAACGTGCTAATCTATATATATGGGTAAATTTAAAAAGATAGTTTTTTTATTAGTAATTATTGCAGTTGTATTAGGTGCTTGTTTTCGTGTGGATAGATTGCCAAAACAAAGTGTAGATAATCCATTCGTAGATAGTGCGCTTGAAATTGTTCATGCAGAATATCAAGAGCCAAAAACTCTTTTTTACAATGGGGTTGATTATAAATTATCTTCTTCTCCTATTGGTAAATATGGTGGCCAGATTATAACTTCTACTATTGGTGAAGGCCCAAAAACATTCAACCCTTGGGTGTCTAAAGATGCAACATCTTCTCAACTTGGTGAAATTTTGTATGCGTCTTTGCTTTCTACTGACGCTGCTACTGGTGAGGTTGTACCTGAAATGGCAAAAGAGTATAAAGTTTTTCCTGATAATAAAACAATCACAATTACTCTTCGCCGTGGCTTAAAATGGTCAGATGGAAAAGAAATTACAGCTGATGATGTTGTTTTTACTTGGAATGATATAATCTTGGCTGGCTTTGGTAATACTTCTTTAAGAGATTCTGTTTTAATAGCAGGTGAATACCCTAAAATTACAAAGGTTGATAAATATACTACAAAATTTGAAATAAAAAAACCGTTTGCGCCTTTTTTAAGATTTATGGGGACTCAAATTGCGCCAAAACATGTTTTTGAGCCTGTAGTAAAAAAAGGAAAAAGATATTTTGATTCTTTTTTAGGTACAACAACAAAGCCTAAAGATATTGTATATTCTGGTGCTTTTGGCTTGGAAGAATATGTTCCTGCGCAAAGAGTTGTATTTAAAAGAAATCCTAATTATTATGCAATTGATAAGAATAAAAATTTATTGCCGTATATCGACAAGTTTGTTGTTTTAATTGTTGGTGATTTAAATAATGAACTTTTAAAGTTTGAAGCAGGTGAATTAGATGTTATATCTGTTCGTGGAAAAGATTTGCCTCGTTTTAAAGAAAAACAGAAAAAATCAAATTTTAAAATATATAATTTAGGGCCAAATACAGGAACTATGTTTATCGCTTTTAATTTGAATACTCGTAAAAATAAAGATGGTAAATATTATGTAAATCCTATAAAACAAAAATGGTTTAATGATTTAAACTTTAGAACTGCCATAGACTACACAATAGATAGAGCAGGAATGGTTTTTAATGTTGTGAATGGTGTTGCTCAGCCATTATTTACTGCTGAATCTTTATCGTCTATTTATTTGAATGAAAAAGTAGCTGGTGGGCATGAAGCTAATATTGAATATGCAAAACAATTACTTAAGCAATCAGGCTTTTATTTGGATGATGCAGGAAAATTAAGAGATAAAGAAAATAATCTTGTTGAATTTGATTTGTACACAAATGCTGGTCAAACTGAGCGTGAAGCTTGTGGTGTAATGATAAAAGAAGATTTAAAAAAATTAGGTATTAATCTTAATTTTAAACCAATTGAATTTAATTCTTTAGTTAGTAAAACGATGACAACATTTGATTGGGATATGATTTTATTGGGTTTGACAGGCTCGCCTTTAGAACCACATAGTGGTCAAAATGTGTGGAAATCAAATGGACACTTGCATTTATTTAATATGCGTTTAAATGACGAAAAAGATATATTGCCTTGGGAAAAAGAATTAAATGAAATTTTTGAAAAAGGTGCTTTAGAGCTAAATTTTGAAAAAAGAAAACCATATTATGATAAATATCAACAAATAATATATTACCAAAAACCAATGTTGTATTTGTATTCACCATTAACAATAATGGCTGTAAGAGATAAGGTTAAGAATTTATATCCAACTCCGTTGGGTGGCGTAATTCATAATTTAGAAGAATTGTATATAGAAGAGTAATCTTTTTCTTGATAATAAAAAATTTTGTTGTATGATTATAGTTGAAGCCACACGATTTGTGCCTGTAGCTCAGCTGGATAGAGTGTTTGGCTACGAACCAAAAGGTCGGGGGTTCGAATCCCTCCAGGCACGTTTTTTAGACTCCCATAAAGGGAGTTTTTTATTGGGATTCAAACCGCAAATTTACATTGTAAATTTGGGGTTCTTACCTCTCAGAAAAAGATATTTAATCTTTTTCTTCGGCAGAGTCTCCAGGCACGCCATATGTTTTTTTTAGTGTTTTTTCTGTTTCTTTGAACGTACATCATTTTTTATAAGTACGTCATCATATTTTTCAGATGGAATTAGTGCGTCAATATAGGTTTCATACACTACATCAAATCCGACTTTTGGGTAAAAACCTTTTGCCGCTTCTGCTATTGCTAATACTGTTAGAGCTTTTGCTTTGTTTTTTTTCGCTAATTCAACTAAAAAATTTATTAGTGCGCTTCCGATTCGTTTGTATTCTCTACCTTTTGTTCTTGAAGCATATTTTGGGCAAGTTTCAATTAAGTCTATATTTATAGTGTTATCTTCTTCATCATTTGCTATTTTAACAAAACCAATACATTTGTCTTTCTTGTTCTCAATTGTATAAAATTTTTCATCTTCATAATCCATGTTGAAATCTTTTATAATGTCATCAATATAGCGTGCTTTTTCCCATTTTTTGTCTCTTTTTATTTTTGTAAAATAATCTTTGTCTTCCGTAGGATCTAATTCGTAAATATTACAATCGTAAGCTCTGCCACGTTTTAATACAGTGCCAGTTGTTATAAATTTTTTTTGAAAATTTATTTGTGTTTGTGGAAAATTAATTCTCATAATATCTCTTTGTACTTTCACTTTAAACTTCCTAAAAATTTTTTTTGCTAAAAATAACAATAATTTTATTAAGAAAGATAAAAAGGTTGTTGAATTTCGTCAATTTTCAGCCTTCATATGTTTTCTTTCATCTGTAGTTTTGTTGAAAGGAAAAGTATGGGAATTAGTTGTCAAAATATTTATGGTACTTTGATTGCAGAAAATTTCTCTAAAAAACCAATTCAAAAAGGTGCTGAGCAAAGTTTGTTTGTAACTTCAGATGCGCCTTCTGTTCCTAATTGGAAAATAGATGGAAAATCTGATTTTGATAAATTTATCAAAAGATACGGAATGACCGGTGTAGATGAGAAAGGTGAAGAAGTAGGCAAATATACAATGGCTTCAAGAGGTACAGTTGAAAAGACTGGTGAAGTTTCTATGATTGTTCCTGTTTATAAAGATGAAAATGGCGTTGAGTGGACAATGGTTCAAGAAGAAGCACGTCCAATAGATGTTGCTCGTAGAGGTCAAGATGCAAGAGTTTTAGCTTTCCCTGCCGGTTGTATTGAAGTTGATGAAACTGCTGTTGAAAATGCTCTTAAAGAATTATCAGAAGAAACAGGTATGGTTGCAGATGAAATTGAATGTTTGAATCCTTTTCAGGTAAATGAAGATGGCGAAAAAGATTATATTCCTATTTTAACTTCTCCTGGTTTATCTGATGAAAGCACAAACTTTTATAAAGCAACTGTTTCTGAATTAAAACCTCGAACAAAAGCAGTAACCGATGGTGGTGTTACAAGAGGTTGGTGGTTTGTTCCACTTCAAAATATTAATAATTGGTTTGCAGAAATGGCTAAAAAGGGTAAAGTTGCTTCTGGACAAACATTAACAGCACTAACTTTGTTAAATGGCAAAAATGAATAATAAAAGAACTTGATAAAAAGACTTCCTAAAAAGGAAGTCTTATTTTAAAAATACATTACATTTATTGGAGTTTTTATTTTAATTCCATTATCTTTTTTTATTTGCAACATGTCGTGATTCATTCCACTTAATTCGCGTTGAATTTCACAAATGAAGTCTTCGTTAGATAATTCTTTTATATCTTTATTTTCAGCTTCTAAGAAAAGCACATCTGAACCATTTTCTTTCGCTTTTTTGAAGCTTAAATTTAGAGTTGAATCATTTGGAGATTCCGATACCATTGTTCCTATTAATGTTGAAATTAGTGAGTGATTCTCAAATATAAAGTTACCAATATTATATGTGCCTATATTTTCATCGCCTTTAATGTTTATTTTTAAATTTTTATTGGTTATATTCTCTTTTTCATTATCCATTACAAGTGTAAAAATGTCATTTAAGTTATAGTATGTATCATCATTATTTCTTGCTTTTATGTCTGCTAATGCATTATCAGTATCAACTATTTTGTTAGTTGCGTTTACGGCTTGTGTGCAAAGTTCTCTTTTATCGTCTATACTCTCTGTACGATTTATTTTATATAAATATTTGAAACAAGTATGATTGCCAAATCTGTGTCTAAATACAAGCGTGCCAATCATATCTTTTGATATAGTTTTGTTTATTGATTCTGTATAGTTTTTTACAGCTTCATCAAAGTCTGAATTGTTATCTATTTCAGATAGAAAAACTTCTCCGTGTTGTTTTATCTCTGCACTAATTTCTTTTGTTAAAGGTTTTGGTTCTGGTAAAAAATTGCCTTTAAAAAATACATCGCCTGAGTTGTTATTATTTGTTTTATATGTATTTTTAAAATTTATATTGTTAATTTTAAAATTGTTTTTTATTGGATTTATAGAACTAATTATCATTTTTTCTCCTCTTTTTTTGTTTTTAATAAAACTTCTAAAAAAAATATTTTGTTATTTCTTATAATTATTTTTTTCAAGAACATAGTCAAAGTCTTCTGACATTATCATTACATCTTCTCCATGACAAGTGCTAAAATAAAATCCATATTTATCATAAAAATCGAATGATTTTTTTGTTGTGTCTGGTACAGCTATTTTTTCTATGTTGTTTTCTTTTGCTAAATTAACAACAAAATTAATTAATGCTCGTCCAATATTTTTTGTTCCTCTTAGCTTATTTTTATGTGCGTATTTAGGGCAGGTTTCAAGCCAATTAATATCTATTCTTTCATCGCTAAAAATATCTATATCAATAACCCCTAAACAGCCATTTTCATCTTCCATTGTGTACGTTTTTTCGGTTGCATAATCTCTTAGAAAATATTTTTCGATTGTATTAATCAAGTTTGCTTTGCGCCATTTTTTATCTTGTCTGATTTTTTCAAAATAATCTTTATCTTCAACACTATCTAATTCGTAAATTTGGCATTCGTGATTTTTGCCATTCTTTAAGATAGTGGCATTTGTTATAAATGTTTTTTGAAAACTTATGGGAGTTGTTATTTGATTGATTTTCATTGTTCTTTCTCTCTTTTTTTTAAAAATCAAACAAAAAATTTTTTGTTATTGTTTAGATTGTTTCTATTTTGTTCAAGTGCATCATCAAATTTGTCAGATGTTAGTTTTGCATTTTCTTCTTGAGTGAAAATAAAAGAGAAACCACATTTTTCATAAAAATCAATTGCATCTTCATAAATAGTTGGTACAGTTATTTCTTCTTTGTTCTCTTCTTTTGCAAGCTCAATTAAAAAATTTATTAATGCTTGTCCTATATATTTTATATCTCGTTGTTTATTTTTGTGGGTATATTGTGGACAAACTTCTAATAAATCAATTTCTATTTTATTTTCATTCTCACAGTCAATATTAACAAAACCTAAACATTCTTCTTTTTTGTTTTCTATTGTGTATGTTCTTTGACATAAAAACCCATATGGAAAACCTTCTGTAGCTTCGCTAAGGAATTCAGCATTTTTCCACTTCTTATCTTTTTTTATTTTTTTAAAATAATCATCATCTTCTATTGGATTTATTTCAAAAATGTCGCATTCGTATTTTTTGCCATTCTTTAGTACATTGGCAGTTGTCATAAATCTTTTTTGAAAACTGATTGGTGTTGTTATTGAATTGATTTTCATTGTTGAGTTTCTGTTTTTACATATTTGTTTTTTTTAGTGCATTATCATATTCTTTTGCCGTAAGCATTACGTCGTCTTCGGGAAAAATGTTTGTGTTGAATCCACATTTTTTATAAAAACTTTCTGCCCCTGTTTGTACTATTGGGATATTTATGCTATTTATCTTTTTTTCTTTTGCAAGAGCTATTAAAAAGTTTATTAATGCTTGTCCAATGCCTTTTATTTCTCTTTCTGCATTTTTACGTGCATATTTAGGGCAAGTTTCAAGTAAACTGATTTCTATTTTATTTCCTTCTGGGCAATTTTCAATATTAATAAATCCTAAACATTTTTCATTTGTATCTTCTATTGTATATGTTCTTTCTCTTGGAAAATTTTCAGGAAAATCTGCCTTTATTTCGTGAAGATGGTCTGCATTTTTCCAGTCTTTATCTTGTGTAACTTTTTCAAAATAATCTTTATCTTCAATGCTATCTAATTCGTAAATTGGACATTCGTGATTTTTGCCATTCTTTAAGATAGTGGCATTTGTTATAAATGTTTTTTGAAAACTGATTGGTGTTGTTATTGAATTGATTTTCATTGTTTTTACTCTCTCTCTTTAAAAAAATCAAACAAAAAATTTTTTGTTAACAAAATAGCAAAAATTTTTTTTATAAGTTTTCAATTATTATCAGAAAGAGAGGAAAAATGAGAATAAGTAGAGTAAATTCTTTTGTTTCACCAAAAGTTATAAATAATGTAGTATTAAAAAAACAGGATAATTCTCAAAGTAAATTTGATGTTCAAATGTCAACGAATGCAATAAAAAATTATGCGTTATCTCAAATAACTTTTAAAGGTGAAGAAGATTTTTCTCAACCTCCTACATATGAATCTTTGCGTTGTGATGTTTCTAAAGATGAGTCAATTAATCAAGCTCGACATAAAGTGTTTGATAAGTTTGTTTCAGACCCACTATTTTATACAGACCCTAAATTAAGAAGTGATTTTTGTGATAGATGGGCTATTGATCATGTTCTTTCTGATGAAGAAGCTGATGTTAAAATTGCTATATTAGATAAATTTGCAAATGATGAAAAATGGCAACAAAGTGAATTTGTGAATGAGAATAAAGCAAAAATTTACCAAAATGTTAATTACCCTAATCTTTTACAAATTATCGATAGATATGTTACAGAGCCAAAATTGTCTCAAAACGAAGCTCTTGGTAAAAAAATATCAGCAATGATATTTAATTGTTATCGTCAAAATAGTGAATCTCCTTATGAACCAAACCTTCGTTTCTTAGATAAATTTTTATCAGACCCGAAATTATATGATAATGAAAAATTAAATGCTTCATTAGTTGATATTTGGGGTGGAGAACATAAACTTCCAATAATTGATAAATATGTAACTGATGATAGATGGAATACAAATAAAGATTTAGAAGATTTATTTATAAATCTATTGCATAACGTTCATTTTTCAGACAAGGAAAATGCAAGAAATTCTATTATTGATATAATTTTAGAAAAACCAGATTCGTATAAAGAAGAACAACAACAAGCAAATATTATTACTATACTTAATCAAACAATAAATCCTGTGCAAACACCTATTGCTGAAAAATTATTATCTGACCCTGAATTTTTGAAAAATAAATTGGGTTCAGATACGAAAGTTTTCACTATTGGGGATAAACAAGTTATAGATTCTGAACTTGTAATCTTAGATAAAATATTATCTGAGCCAAAGTTACGTAATAATGAAAGTATACAGAAAAATTTGCCTAATGTACTTTATGACAATGAACATGATGTAGAAAAGAGTTTAAATGCAAAATTATCTGTAATAGATAAGTATTTATCTAATGATGATTTATCACAAATAGATGCGATTAATGATAATCTTGGTTCTATTATATGGTCTGCTGGCAATCCTGTTCAAGCAGATGTTATTAATTGTATATTCTCCGATAAAAATCTATATGAAGATCCAATGATAAATGAAAAAATATGTTATCTTTCTTGTGGTATTACTGTTCATAAATATCCTGCACTTTATAAATCTAATGTAGGAAGAATTGAAACAGTAAGAAAGCTTGAAGAAAATAAAGATAAATATGATAAAGAAAATTTATCTAAATTATTCCGTGCTATGAACGCATATTTATGGAACATAGTAAAACCCGTATAAAAAGGTGGCGAATATACATTCACCACCTTTCTTATTACCAATTAAAATTTGTTTATGCTTCTATTTGTTTGAAAACAAGCATATCAAAGATATTTATAAAGTTTTCAACTTCTTCAATATCATCTTTTATTTCTTGCATTTGTTCTGAGTTTTCTTCGTAATTTAAAAGCATCCTTTTACTTCTCCAAATAACTAACATTGAAGAATATCGGCTGATTATAAAAAAACTTTAGTAATTAAATTATTTTTGTTACATCGATTAATAATTTGTGTAAAGCTCGTAAAAGATAATAGAAGCGCAAACTGATAAATTTAGTGATTCTACATCGTTTTTCATTTCAATACGAATGTTTTTGTCTGCTAATTTAATTAAATCAGTGCATAAGCCTTTTGCTTCTGAACCAAGCATAATGATGTATTTATCTATTTTTGCACATTCTTTTAATGAGATATTATTCTTTTTTGAAAGTGCAGTTGCTATTAATTTGTGATTTGAAAATTTATTTTTTAATTCTTCTGTTGATTTAATTTTTAATATAGGAACTTTAAAGAAATTACCTGTGCAAGAACGAATTACTTTTGAAGAATATAAATCAACGCAATTTCCAAAAAGGATTATTCCTTCTATTCCAAAAGCTGCAGCGCTTCTAATGATAGTGCCTAAATTTCCAGGATCGGAAATGCTATCAATCAATGCAATTTTGTTCAATTTTAAAAAGTCATTTTCATTAACTTGTTTTTTCTTTGCAACAAAAAGAACTTCGCAAGCGCTATCTGTTGTAGATATTTTTTTCATTATATTGTCAGGAATGATGCATATTTCATTTGTTATATTTTTTGAATCAAATGTTTTAAGTGCATAAATTTCTGTTATTTCTATATTTGAATCAATTGCTTCTTGCAGTGCTTTTTCGCCTTCTGCAATAAAAAGTCCTTCTTCATCACGATATTTTTTTTGATGAAGTTTTACTATCTCTTTTATTTTGTTGTTGGAAATTGTATTTAGTGAATGCAAGATTCTGCCTGCTCTTTCATGCATTTCATATAGTAATATTTTTCTGTGTCGTTTAATAATGCTAAATTAACCAATTTGATTTCAAATGGAAATTTTGACAATGGTGTAATTTTAAGTTCATTATCAACAATACTTGTGTATACGGTATTTTCTAAACGAATACCACCCCAGCCTTCTTTGTATACACCAGGCTCAATAGAAAATACTGTGTTTTCAAGGATTTTGCTTTTAGATAAATCGCTTGATGAAACAACAGGTGGGTTTTCGTGTACGGAAATACCTACCCCGTGACCTGTTGAGTGTGCGAATTTGTATTCTTCTGCAATTCCTTTTTCGATTGTATCTCGTGCGTTTTTATCGATATCAAAATAAGATGCTTTTTTGCCATATTTTGAATAACAAGCATTTAGGTATGCTCTTAGAACAGTTGTGTATGCTAATTTCTGTTCTTCAGTTGCTTCACCTTTTATAAATGTTCTTGTTGTATCTGTAGCATAACCACCTTCATAGTAGCCACCATAATCAACTAATAAAAAGTCGCCATTTTCTACCATTCTTTCTCGTGATGGAGATGAATAGTGTATTATTGATGAATTTGTTCCACTCGCTACAATTGGGTTGAAGCTTAAAGAATATGCCCCATTTTCTTTCATTGATTTTACTAATGCTTCATAATAATCATATTCAGAATAAATGGTTTCTGATTCAAGCATTTTGTATATAATTTCTAATGCTTTATCGGAACGTTCAAAGCATTTTTTTAAGTGTGCAATTTCGTTTTCATTTTTAACTGTTTTAAACAATTTTAAATGGCTTTGATGCACTTTGTTACTTGAGTTTATTAAATTGTAGTCGTATATAGAAAGTTGTGTTTCATCTATGTATATTTCTTGATTTTTTATTGCGAATACATCTTTTTCAAAATTTTCGGCAGGTAATATTTTAAAATAATTACCTATGTTAGGTAGGTTACAATCAGTATAAATTGTAATTCCACTTTCATTTATTATTGCTTTGGCAGGGAAAATGGAACTGTAATCAAAACTATATGAACGTAGATTTGTTAGGTATGCAATGTCTTCTAACGCTGTAACTATAACATTAAATGAGCCATCTACGTATTGTTTTAATGTTTCATATTTTTCGTCTGCTGTATATTTTGTAATTTCAACAGGAACAGAAAAAACATTGAAATTTCTATTTTTTATTGAATCTTTTTTATATTCAATAACTGCGTCATTTGCAAAAATTCTAACAGTAGAGTTTTTTGTAATAAGATTTTTTTCTAATTTTTCATAGAATTGTTTTGATATTTTTTTGCCAATAATTCCTAATTTGAAATATGCAGGAATATTTTCGGTTATTGCAGATAAGAAAGTTTTGCCCAATGGAATTTTTACAACTTCAACAAATTCTTTATCTACTTGGTTGTCTGCTTGCTCGTGATAGCGTGTATCAACAAACAAAAATGTTTTATCTTTAGTAAATAAAACGTAGCCTGTAGAACCAGTAAAATCGGTTGTATAATACACAGAGTTTAAATCCTGTGTATTATATTCAACCATATAGTCATTTGTTGTATTTAAAAGAAGTCCATCTATATCATTGTTTGATAAATATTCTTTTAAATATTCAGTTAGTTGTGTATTCATTAGTCTTGTGTTGCTGTTAATTTAATTAAGTGATATCCGAATTGAGTTTTAATTGGGTTAGAAACTTCGCCTACTTCCATAGAAAAACAAGCGTCTTCAAATTCTCTAACCATTTGACCTTTACCAAAGAAACCTAAGTCTCCACCGTCACGTCCTGATGGGCATAATGAAACTTGTGCTGCTACTTCAGCAAAATCTTTACCAGCTAAAATTTCTTCTCTTAATTTTGCTGCTTCTTCTTCTGTTTTTACAAGTAAATGACTTGCTCTTACGTATGTTGCCATAATCTCTCCTTTTATATTTAATGAGAAGTTTCTGTTTTTTGCTTTGTTTTAGCTGTCATACTGAACTTGTTTCAGTATCTTTCCATTTTTGAATTGCAAAATGATATCTGGTAAGACCCTGAAATAAATTCAGGGTGACGTTTAAACTTCTTATTGAAGTATATCATGACAAGGGTTGTGTTGTATATCAAAATTTTGTCATTCTGAGGTGTAGCCGAAGAATCGCATAGTCTTTGTATAAAAACATTGAGATTCTTCGCTGTCGCTCAGAATGACCGTTTGTCTATTACAATTTATAGGCTATTCTTATTTAAAGGATTTTCTTTTAATTTACCTTGTTTATTTAGTTCGTCAATAATTATTAAATTAAATAATTTTGCTTGTATATTTGTTTCTTCTTTTAATTTTTTGTCTATATTTTTGAAATCAGAAATATCTAAATGAGGGACACCGGTTAAATCTTCAATCATACAACAAATGCAATATTTAAAGATATAATCAAATATGTTTGATTCTTCTTCAAAAATTGAGTCTTTACTTGTTTGGTGTAGTGTTTTTTCTAAATCTAAAAATTTGATTCTGTTGTGTTGAATATTGCATCTTTTTTTTATAAATGCTTCAAAATTTTCAAGGGATTCCCCTGTATGTGTGTAGTCTATAAACAAAATTGTCTTTTCATTTTCTTCATTTGTAGGTATAACGTTTTGTTCTTTTAAGAATGATATGTATTTTTCTTCTCCTTTTTTATTTTGGGTTAGTCTTTTAAAAATAGATCTTTCATCTCCTTTAAAATTACTCAAGGGAATGTATTTTGTTTCTACTCCTGAAAATTCTAAAACTCGGCCTAATCCAGATGGAGATGTTCCTATGCAAGCTAATATATAATTATTTTCTCCATACGTTTTATCTAAGTTTTTCTTTAAAATATTAGCAATTACTATGCTGTCTTTTGCTGCATTTTTTGTTAAATCGGTTGCTTTTTCTTTTGCTATTTTAATTTCTTTTTCAGATAAACTTTTATAATCGGATATATCAAATTTTCTTTTGCTTTGTGCAAATTGTTCAAAAGTTTTTGGTTGTGAATTTTTAATAAAAGCATCTTGTTCCTGTTTAAAAGAAACAGGTCTGTTTTGCTTAAAGTAATTATTTCTTATTGTATTTATTGCTTGTATTCTCATTATAAAGAGTCCTTGTTTAGTGGGTTTTCTTTTAATTTGCCTTTGTTATTTAGTTCATCAATTATTAGTAAGTTATATAGTTTAGATGACATAAGGTCATTTTCTTTTAAAATTTTATCGAAAAATTCAAAATTATAAACAGAAAGGTGAGGAACTCCTGTGTAATCGGCTATTGCTGCGCTTTCTAAATATTTATTTATGTATTTCATTATTTGTATTTGTTTTTCCAAAGACTCTACATCTTTTGTTGCATAGCCAATCATATGATATATATCTTTGAATTTAACTTTTTTACTATTAATTTTTGCTCTTCCTTTTATAAATTTTTCAAAGCATTCTAAGGTATAGCCTCTATCTGCATAATCGACAAAAAGTACTGTTTTATCGTTCTTTTCAATTTCTTCATTGGTTATTCTTTGAGAATTCAAAAAAGATAAATAGGTGTTATCAGCTTTAGGGTTATTGTCTAAAACTTTACAAATTCTTCCATAATCTCTAAAATCACTAGCAGGGAAATATTTTGTTTCAACTCCCATAAATTCTAAAACTCTGCCAATTCCTGAAGGGCTTGTGCCTATACAAGCAAAAACATATTTATCTTCGCCATAAATTTTGTCTAAGTATTCTTTTATGTATTCGGCTACAAAAATATTATCTTTTGCAGCTTGTTCTGTTAGACCGTTTGCTTTTTCTTTTGCTATTTTAATTTCTTTTTTAGATAAACTTTTATAATCAGATATATCAAATTTTCTTTTGCTTTGGGCAATTTGTTCAAAAGTTTTTGGTTGTGTGCTTTTAACAAAAGTATCTTGCCCCTGTTTAAAAGAAACGGGTTTGTTTTGTGTAAAGTAATTATTTCTTATAGTATTTATTGCTTGTATTTTCATTTATAAACTTCTTCTATTTTTAGGGTTTTCTTTTAATTTTCCTTGCCTTTTTAATTCGTCTATTAGTAATAAATTGAATAATGCAGGTGCTTCTTCTGTATTTTTATTGATGATAGTATCTATATCTTTAAATTGTTCAAGCTCTAAGTGAGGAATGCCTGCATATTCAGCCATTCTTCCATACGCTAAATATGATGTTAAATAATCACAAAGCCTGAAATAGTCTTCGTTAAAATCTTTTACAGGCAAAGATTCTGTAAAAATATCATTCAAACTTAAGTATTCTATTTTTTTGTTGTCTATCTTAGCTCTGTTTTTTATAAAATTTTCAAAACATTTTAGTGTTTCGCCTCTATGTGTATAGTCAACAAAAAGAATTGTTTTATTGTTGTTTTTTATATTCTCTTCATTTATGCCTTGTTCGTATAAGAATGATAGATATTTGTTTTCGGTTTCAGGGTTCTTGTCTAAATAATCAGAAATATACGGATATGCTCTAAAATTAGTTGCAGGAAAATATTTTGTTTCTACTCCCATAAATTCTAAAACTCTGCCTATTCCTGCAGGGCTTGTACCTATGCAAGCAAATACATATTTGTTTTTGCCATATGTTTTATCTAAATATTTTTTTACTAATTTCCCTGCAAAAAGATTTTCTTCTACTGTATAAATAGTTGTATCATCTGCAAGTTTTTTTGCTTCTTCTATTTGCGAAGGTTTTAAACTTTTATAATCAGAAATTTCAAATTTTCTTTTATTATTTATAATTTCTTCAAAAGTTTTAGGTGTTTTTTTTGAAGAACGAACGAAAATATCTTGACCTTGTTTAAAAGAAACAGGTCTGTTTTGTGTAAAGTAATTATTTTTTATTGTATTTATAGCTGATATTTTCATTTTATAAGCTATCCTTGTTTAGAGGGTTTTCTTTTAGTTGTTCTGCTTCATTTAGGCGTCTCATAATTTCAAAATTGAATTGTTTTTCTCGAGGTTTTCTTTTTATTTTGGATGGATCAAATTTTTCAAATTCTTTTAATTCAAGGTGTGGAACACCACCATAATTAGCCATTTCTCCATATAGTAAAAATGATTTCATAAATCTATTAAGTTTTCTTTTATCCTCAATACAAGGATCTTTTTTCGCAATGGCGTGTTTTAGTTCTTCTTCTAAATTTAAAAAATGTACATTCATTTCGTATCGTGGGAAATTGAATTCATCAATTAATAGACCTTCAAAATTTTCTAAGGTATAACCTGAATACACAAAATCAGTAAACACAATTTGTTTTTTTGTATTTTGTGGCATTTTTTCATCTATACCTTGTGATTTTAAAAACTCTTTATAATGTTCTACGCCATCTCTATATTTATCTGTCCATTTTCTTCTAATTTCTGGATCCATTCTAAACCCTGTTAATGGTATATATTTTGTTTCGACTCCAGAAAATTCCATTACTCTGCCTATACCTGATGGGCTTGTGCCAATGCAAACATATATGTAATTATCCTCGCCAAATTTTTCATCAAAGTAGTCTTTTAAGCAAGTACCTGCAATATATGATAATTCTGCGGCTTCTCGTGTTGTTTTTGGTATAGTGTAGTCTATTGCTTTAGCTTCTACTTCGCTTAAATTTTTATAGTCAGAAATAGTAAATTTGCCTTTGTGTTCTTTGAAATATTCTTTGGAAATTTCTTCTGCTGTGGGTTTTTGGCTAATAATAAGTTCATCTTTGCAGTCGCTTTTAAAAGACAAAATAGGATTTGTCTTTCTATTGGGAAAGTTTATTTTGAAATTATTTACAGCTGTAATTTTCATACAGTTTTTAAAACGTCTAAAAAGAAAATTTGCTAATAAGAAATTTTGCCCATTACAACATCTTTATCTGCACCTGTGCAAGATGGTACATTGTTTGATTTTTTCATGAATGTAAAATAACCTAAATATGCAAAGCCAATTGCTTCTTTTAACTTATCAGGAATATTGAAATCTTGATGTGTTTTTACAGGAATATCGCCAATATAGTTTTGGATAAATTTCAATAGTGTTTTATTAAAAGCACCACCACCACCAATAACAATTTCATCAATATTTGTTTTAGGAAAAATAAACTCTTTATAAGAATTAGTTATAACTTTCGCTGTTAAGGCTGTAAGGGTTGCTATAACATCATATTTATTTTTAGGCGCAGATTTATAAATTTTTTCAGCATATTCATTATTAAATAATTCTCTACCAGTTGATTTTGGTGGTTTGATAGAGTAATAAGGTTCTTTTAATAATTCGTTCAACCAAGTTTCATCAATATTACCTTTACTTGCAATATCACCATCTTTATCAAAAGGTAAGTTGAATAATTTATTTGTAAAATAATCAATTAGCATATTGCCAACACCATTATCAAATGCAAAAATATCGCATTCTTTTGATAATACTGTTACGTTGGAAATTCCACCAATATTTTGAATCAATCTATTTTTATCTAAACCAAATAAAATCTTATCAGCAAAAGGGATTAAAGGTGCACCCTCGCCGTTTGCAGCAATATCTTTAGGACGGAAATCACCAATTGTCATTATTCCTGTTTTTTCTGATATTACTGATATATCACCAATTTGCAAAGTAGAACCAATTGAAACATCTGCGATATTTTGTTTCTGTGGCAGATGGCAAATTGTTTGGCCGTGTGAGGAAATAAAATCTATTTCTTCTTTTTTTTTGTTCGCTTTTTTTATTAATTCATTTGCACACTTTGCGAATTGTTTGCCAACAACAAAGTTCATAAAACAAACATCTTTAACGTCACCTTTATTATTTGCAAGTGCAAAAAGTTTTTCTCTTATTTCTTGTGGATAATCAAGTGAATAATTATCAATAACTTCAAATGATAAATCGTCAAATATTTTCACTAAACAAGCATCTATTCCATCAATAGAAGTGCCAGACATCATAGAAATTATTGTTTTGTAATTTTCCATAAATAGATTATATTCCTTTAATTAAAAATAGAAAAGAAATTAATAATTTCGATTTTTACTTGATTTATAGTATAATTGAATTTGAAAAAGGGAGAGTTATGGCAACACTATATTGTGTAATATTAGCAGGTGGTTCAGGTAGTAGGTTATGGCCTCTTTCAAGAGAAGCATT
>JAZSQW010000015.1:0-8308 GCA_045538205.1 Candidatus Avigastranaerophilus sp.
CCATCTTCTACAACTTCAACACTGCCGTCAAATTTACCCATAACTGAGTCATATTTGAATACGTGTGCAGCATTTGCAGGTGTTAAACCTGGGTCGTTTATAGCAACATAATTAACTTTTTCAAAGATACCTTCTCTGATAGCTGCTCTTAATGTGTTTCTTCCGATTCTACCGAATCCGTTAATTGCAACATTTACCATAGTTTTTGAACTCCTTCTTATTACCTACCATGATTATGTGTCATGATTATTTTATAAAATAAACATAAAGTTATATCAAGCAAATTTATAAATTTTTAACGAATTATCCTTACTTATTTCTTTTTGCTATAATATAAAAGCGATTTACAATTTAAGGATATTTTATGACTACAGATTACACATATAGAGCAGTTGAAACTTTCAACAAATGCAGAGAAATTATTCAAGGCTTTACAGCAAAATATATTGTTGAAAATATACTTAGAACAAAATACCGTGTTCTAAAAGCAAAAGGCTTAGAAAATATTGAAAAAGCTAAAAAATATGTTATTGCAAGCAACCACTTAACAAACTTTGACCCATTTTTTGTTGCTTCACAACTTAAAGGCAAAGGGCCAATAGCTTATATGGCAAAAAAAGAACTTTTTGAACCATTCTTTTCAAGATTGGTTATGAATTGGTGTGGCGCTTTTGCTGTTGATAGAGATAATGTTAATGTTTCAACAATAAAAACAGCTTTATCTATAAAGAAAACATCTTGGCACTTTGGTATTTTTCCACAAGGCACAAGAACTCAAGAAAAAATATTAAAAGCAACAAAAGGATTTGCTTCAATCGCAAAGAAAATGGGCAGAGAAATCTTACCAGTTGGTATTATCAGAAAAGCAAACAACAACCGTTTCTTCAAAAAAGAAGATTTTTATATTAATGTTGGCAAACCTATTTCTACAGAAGGAACAGTTGATGAAATCTATGATGCTTGGTGCAAAGCCATCGCAGCATTAACAGATTTACAGTACATACCTTGTTAAAACGGTGAAAGAATGGCTGAAGTTAATTACACAAAAAGAAATGTTTCTGATTTTACAGATGCAAAATACCGAAATCAAGTTTTCGGTCGTTTCCTTTGCACAAAAATTCTGTATAGACTTTTCTATTCAATAGAATATTATGGCAAAGAAAATATTCCTACAGACAGAAATTATATTGCAGCGCCAAACCATATCTCACTTATGGACCCAGTTATTGTTGGTGAGGCACTAAACGAACCTATTGCTTATATGGGCAAAAAAGAACTTTTTGAAAAAAATAGACTTTTTGCTTGGGTTTTTGACCAAGTTGCTTGTTTTGCTGTAAACAGAGAAAAATTAGAAGTTTCAACAATCAAAACAGCAATTAATGTTTTAAAAACTAAGAAATGGCGTTTAGGTATTTTTCCTCAAGGCGGAATTAAAAGAAACAAAAAAATCGAAAAAATAAACAAAGGTGTTGCTATTATTGCAAAACAAATGAAAACCGATATTGTTCCAATTGGAATTATGGGCTGTGAACAACCTAATTGGATACCTTTCAAAGGTAAAATTACAATTAAAATTGGCACACCAATTTCTCACGAACAAGAAGTTGATGATATCCTAAATGAATGGGGCGAAAAAATCGCAGAGCTAACAGGATATGAATACGTAAAAGAACCTGAAGAAAAAAAAGAAATCGCATAAAAAAAAGGACTTTAAAAGTCCTTTTTTATTTATTATTTTGAGTTACAAATAATCCTTCGCAAAGTAAAAATCTGCCAAGAGAAACAACCTCACAATATTTTGAAAGTGAATCAACAAAGCATTTATTTTCGCAGAAACCACCAGAAAGATAAATCTTTTTAGGCTTTTTAGCAAAATTCCAAGCATTAAAAGCAATACCATGAACAAATTTAGATATTGCAACATTTGCTTCTTGCCCTTTCGCAATATCGTCCATTATTTTTTCCAACCCAAAAATACCGCAAGTTATAACATATTTTTCGTCAATAAATTTTAAATTTTTAACATCTACATTATAAAATTTTAAAAGCATTTCAATAGTTGCTCCTGTTGAACTTGAACAACTATTATTCCAATCTAAATCTTTAAATTTACCCTCTTTAAACATTGCACATTTAGAATCACGGCTTCCCATATCTAAAATCAAAGCATCTTCTTCTATATTTCTTCTAAAACCTTGAATTAAAGCAATAACTTCATTTTCATAATCTTTTTTATCATTTAACATACTCAAAGACATATGCCCTGTAGCTCTATCGAATTTAAAATCAAATTCTTTAAGCATTGCAGAAGTCAAAACATAATAATTAAAACCATTTTCACTTTTCACTAAAAATTGGTTATATTTTTGCATCAAATTTGAAGTTGATTTTTCAACAATTTTAGACCAAGTTGTTCCTGCATCAAGCACTATATTAATATCTTTTGCCATCATCTCAACCTCAAAAACGCTTCTATTTTTGCCTTTACAGAATTTGTAGCAATATCATCAATATCAATATAAAGTCCATTATATTTATCAGCAAGATATTTAGCCAATTGCGCTTTAGAACAAAATGCTTGCGAATAAAACACAGTTGGCACATCTTTATCTATCTGCATTTCAAGCTCAATATCAGCAGGGGTTTTAGCTTCTACACATCTTGTCCAACCATAAACATGGGTTGTATCAGGGAATAATTCCAATACAGATAAATCGTTAGGCGGCACACCCCAAAAACCAAACTGAGCCTTACATTGTGGAGCTTCAACATCTATATCATCATAAATACCTTGAGTTATTAATTCAATTTTCTTACGCAAAGGTATGTTTGATGTTGAAATTTTTACATCTTGTTTGTAAGTTTTTTCTTCAAAAATAGTTGAAATAATAGGAAAACCATTATCTTTTAAAACTTCATAAGCAAACCAACCGCTATCACATTTATCTTTACCAATTGGTGCTAAAATCATAATTAATTCATTTTTATAATGAAATGCGCAATTCATGATGTTTTTAATAATAGAGCAATATGATTCTGGCAAAATATCTACTTTTTCAAAGCCATAATCAATATCAAAATCCACCCAAGTTGCTTGTGGGTATAATTTTTTATATTTCTCTATAACTTCAGGGTGCGGATAACCCCAAAAACCTATTATATTTTTTTCGCTCATAAGTTAATTATAATATAAATGATGTTTTTTAAGCACAAACCTTGTATAATTGTTATGGAACGTGGATAAAAGGTCATGATTAAATTAGTAGTAACAGATATTGACGGCACAATTTATACTCCAGAAACAGGTATAAAACAAGAAACAAAAGATTGCATTAAGAACTTAAAAGAAAATGGAATTCACGTTGCAATTGCAACGGGGCGAACTTTTGGTAGTGCAAAATGGGTTGCTGATGATATCGGAATTAAATGTCCTTTAATTTGTTATCAAGGTGGTTTGGTAAATTCATACGAAGGCGAGATTTTAGAAGCTAAATACCTTGATGAAACTATTGCAAGAAAAATAATAAAAGAATGTCGTGATAGAAAAATTCATTTGAACGTTTATGTAGAAGATAAACTTTACGTTGAAAATGACAATGAATACATAAAAAATTATATTGGCGATAAAGGTATTGATTACTTTTTAGTTGATTCTTTTGATAATTTAAAATTAGATAAACTAAACAAAATTTTAGCAATTGAATATGATGAAAACTTTATAGATAACTTAATAAGTGAATTACAAGAAAAATACCCTGAGATATACGTAGTTAAATCATTTAAATATTTTTGTGAAATTGCGAATAAAGAAGCAACAAAAGGAAATGCTATTAAGTTTTTAGCAAAAAAATACGGCATAACTACAGATGAAGTTTTAGCAATTGGCGATCAAAACAATGATATAGAAATGGTTGTAACCGCTAAATATGGTGTTGCTATGGGCAATGGCACAGAACAAATAAAAGCAGCTGCAGCTTATATTACAGATACCGTTGAAAATGATGGTTTTATAAAAGCAATAAATAAATTGGTTTGGGAAAAAGAATAGCAAAAAAATTTTTTACGCGGTTTTATCATGACAAAATCGGAAGGGATATGTTATGAGAATCAGTAAAATTAATCAACAACCAAGTTTTAAGAGAGTTGTAAAACTACAAACAAATGCACCACATTTAAAAGAAGGTGAAAAACAACAAGCTGTAAAAGAGCTTTCTAATGTTTTGGACAATAAAAATTCAAATGTTTACTCAATGATTCAACAAAATGACCTAAAAACATTTTTCCATATGGCATTAACAGATATAAAAGATGAAAAAATTCTTGTTAGAAAAAACAATGGCAATGACTATGTTATTGCTGGCAAAGAAGCAGAAGAAATAAGCAGAATTGAAGACCTAATTACAACCGAAAAAGCCTTAATTAATACATATAATTTAATTACAAGCAAAGATATTATAGAAAAATCTCAAAAGAAAATTGACAATATCATTAAAAATGCAGACGAAAATGGTTTAGAAAAAAATGAAAATGGGTTTAGACCAAACTCTATAATAGAGCTGAATTTCAGAAGACCTGTTTTAGGCATTGATGATTTATTATATTTTACCTTCACACAAAAAGACAAAAAACTACAAAGTGAAAAAATAGCATTATCATTAAAAAATAGAAATATTAGTATAGAGACAAATTCCGAGGATTTATAATGAAAATCAATAACATTAGTAACATTAATAACACTACTTTTAAAAAAGCAATAAGTGTAATACCAGCATCAAGAGATGGCAAAACTTGTGTTGCTTGGAATTGTACAGAAAGAAATATTGTAAAAGTATTAAACGATGAAAAATGCGATATTTATACAAAAAAAGAAAAGAAAAAAATTAAAGAATTTTTTAAACCTTTGTTAAAAGATGAGTCGACACCTGTTGTTTATAGACAATATGATTGTGGCAAATTTATACTTTCTGGGCAAGAGGCAGAAGACGTATTAAAAATAAACAAATTTATAGATGATGCTAAGAAGCTAAAAGTTCCAGAAACAGAATACATACAAGCTGGCGGTCATGACACTGACGAAGGACAAATGCGCAACATTTTAAAAACTTTTATACAAGATGTCAGAGATTATGCATATCCAAAAATGAACGCACTAATAAATAAATCATTTGATAAAGATAAAGAAAAAATATTTATTGATGTAATAAATAATAACCCTAATTCTACAAAAGCAAAAGCCATAATTGCAACAGTTAAAACAGAAAATGGTGAAACCCAAACAACAAAATTAGACCTTGATGCGTAGCAAAAAAAATTTTTACGTGTTTTTAACATGGCACAAGTGAAAGGATATGCCATGAGAATAGGTAAAGTCAACCAACAACAGAGTTTCAAAAGAGTTGTACAAATAAAAATAAATACTCATCAATTAAAAAAAGATGATGATTTTATAAGAAAAGATCTTATAAATGTATTAAACAACAAAAAATCTACTTCTTACCCTATTTTTGTACGCAGCAGAATGAAATCATTTTTTAAAGATATTTTAGGGGATTATAATGGCCGAAGAGGAATTCTGCTTAAAGAACATAACAATAAATTTTATTTGATTTCTGGTCAAGAAGCAGAAAACATTTCTTCGATTGAAGAAGATGTTCAATATTGTGCAGTATCAAATAAAAAAGCTCAAAAATTAATTAATGAAATCATTATTGAAAATATTGAAAATGGAGAAGAGGGAAATTCGTTCGAGACAAAACCTACTTCGCTAATCGAACTTGATGTTAATAAAAATCAAAAAAGAATAGAAAATATTAAATATTCTTCATGTGAACAAAATGATGATGGAGATATAAAAGGCAAAAAAAACGAATTTTCTGTCAAAAAAACTTTCGAATTATATGAAGAACTAATTAGCTAATAAAAAAGGAATGATAAATGAAAATTAACAACATTTCTCCTAATATAAACTTTGGCAAAGTAATAGAAATAGAAAAAGATAAATACGATGAACATAATGCTTGGAATGGTTTTTTAGCAGAAAAAGCCGTTGTTGATGTTTTAAATAATGAAAAATATACTAAAACAAAAGGGCATTATGGTATGGCTGATGCTCAACAAATAAGAGATTTTTTTGAGCCTTTATTAGGCAAAGATAAAGGGACCGTACTTTTTAGATACTATGACAAAAGAAAATACTTAATAACAGGTAAAGAAGCGAAAGATGTTTTAGCTATTGAAAAATTTGTAAAAGATGCAAGAGAAATGAAATATCCAGAAACAGACTATGTTTTACTTAATGGAACAAGTTCTGATGGTTCTGTAAAAAGCAGAATAAAAACTTTTGCCCAAGATATGGCTATAGCAGCACAAGATAAATGCAGATGTTTAGCAAGAAGTTATGTTCGCAATGATTCAAATCCTATTAGATTAAAAATGACCTATGGCAATAGCTATAATAAAATTCACGATTTTGAAGCAACAATAAAAAATCCTGATGGAACAACAAAAACAAGAACTTTAAATCTAAAAGCTTAAAGGAAATTAAAATGAAAATTAATAACATTTCTCCACAAATAAATTTTAAACAAGTAATACAAATTAACATACAAAGTGGCGAAGCATATAACCATAATCCATATGAAAATGCAAACAAAGAACTAACAAATATTTTAAACAATAAAAAAAGTAATTTTTACTCAAAAGATGAAGCAAAAAAAATAAAAACATTTTTTGATAGTTTTCTTGGTAAAGATAATAAAAATATAGCTTTAGAATATTGCGACCTAAAGAAATTTTTGACAACAGGACAACAATCAAAAGAATTATCATCATTAGATTCATTTGTAGAACAAACAGAAAAAATAAATCCGCCTAAAATAAAATCACGTGCAGGAATAATTACAGTTAGCGCAAGTTCTGCAGTATCAAACCTTCGAAAAACAGCAATTGAATTCTGGGCTCAAGTTACAAAAGGCATTTTAGAGTATTCTGACGATGAAAATAAAAACACTTCTATAACAATGAAAAGTAAAGAAGGCGAAGAAAGATTTAGCCTTTTTGAATATACAAAAAAAGATGCAAATGGCGAAGTAATAGAAACAAAAACTTTAGACCTTAACGCATAAAGGAAATGAAAATGAAAATTAATAATATATCCCCACAAATAAATTTTAAACAAGTAATACAAATTAACACAAGTACAGATGAATATTACAATTCTCATCGTTATGGCGAAGCAAATAAAGACCTTGTTAACGTTTTAAACAATAAGAAAAATAGATATTCAAAAGACGAAGCAAAACAAATCAAAGCATTTTTTAAAGATATTCTTGGCAAAGACAATAAAAATGCTAATTTAGTGTATTATTGTGGCGAAAAATTCTTAACAACAGGTGATCAAACAAAAGATCTAAAAGAAATAAAAGCATTTACAAAAAAAGTAAAAGGCATTTTTACTCCCACATTAAAATCTTGGATTGGTGGAATTACAAGAGCAACACACCCAAGCCGTCCATTAAGCGCGCTTAAAGAAAGTACGGGAGAATGGCAATGGGAAATGATAAAATGCATTTGCAAATATTCTGATCATAAAAACCAAAATACATACATTACAATTAAAAGAAATCCACAAGAAGAAAGATATAGCTTTTTTGAATTAAAAAGACAATGTACTGATGGTAAAATAGAAACAAAAACTTTAGACCTTAACGCATAAAGGAACAAAAATGAAAATTAACAACATATCTCCACAAATAAATTTTAAAAGAGTGATGAAAATAGAAGAAACAAGCAACAGCCGTAAAAAAGGTGAACTTACTGATAGTGCTGAAAATAGTTTATTAAAAGCATTAAACGAAGAAAGAAGTTGCTATACTGCACCAGAAAAGAAAAAAATAACTTCTTTTTTCCGTGAATTTAGAGATAGAAAAAATAAAAAAGCAATTATTACTGAATACAAAGGGCAAAGATATTTACTTACAGATAAAGAAGCAGAAGATGTTTACAATTTAAAAGAATATGCAAAAAATGTAAACAACTTTCCAACTTTAAAAATTCCTTTTTATGTAGATGACATCAGATACAAACAAAGTTTAACTCCATTTATAAAAGAAACAAATCATTATGTAGAAAAAAGATATGAAAACTTGATGTCAGAAGCAATGCGTCAAAGCCCAACTACAACCATTCGTTTTGATGAAAAAACTGATAGAAAAATAAAAAAAATAACAATTACAGAAGAAACCTATACATCTACAACTTCTAAAACTTTAGACTTAAACGTATAATTTTTATGTATAATATATTTATA
>JAZSQW010000188.1:0-11205 GCA_045538205.1 Candidatus Avigastranaerophilus sp.
TGGTGAAAGAGATGAAAATTATTTTTTTAGACTTTGATGGAGTAATAAATAATTGGAATACTTTTAATGACGTTGATATAAATAATGTTTTGCCATTACTTGAAATTGTTAAATCTACTGGTGCTAAGATTGTTGTTACAAGTTCTAACAAATATAGTTTTCAATAAGAATTTGGTATTAAAAGTTATATGGTAAGATAAAAATTAATTCATAGAGTTTAAATCCATATCAGGAATTGAACGATAAAAAAAACCTTATTTTATAAGGGTTTTCTATGGTGCTGTTACCGGGATTCGAACCGGGGACCTCTGCTTTACCAAGTATTGAATTTTACTAAAACAAGACTCGAACTCAAAGCACAGGAAACCCTTATTTTTCCTGTGTTTTTTGTTACTCCAAAACCTCTCAATTGTTGTCAATTTTCAAAAATCTGACAACAGTTGACAACAAAAGCCCCATTTTAACCCACCAAAACACCCACTTTTTCCACCTAAAATCATCTAAACTCGCCTAAAACTGAACATCAAGTGTTGTCAGGAGAAAATAATATTAATTTTTGTTAAGTTATGGAAATTTGTCATATTTGTGTTATAATATTGAAAAGGAGATATTATGGCAAAAGAAGAAACTTATGTTGTACTTAATAGAAATAATCTAACCAAGGAAGTTTTGTTAAATGATGGTTATTTTACTGATCAGATTCCACCGTGTTTTACAACAAAATTCTTAGCTAAAGCTAACGCAATAGATGTTTTGGATAAGGTAAATTCAATATCTGTTAAAAATGATTTAGAGAAAAAATGTTTCCCAATAGAAATAACTGTTTATAAAGATGACATATTGAGAAGAACATTGCATTATCCCAATATGCTTAAGTACTTAAAGCTTTTAAAGAAAATGAGTACTAGGTTTGATGTTTATGACAACTTGTTAGACAGTTCTCACTCAGAATCCAATGCAAAAGTATTAAAGAAATTAGATTATCCTAGCAACTATCAAAAATCCATTATGAAAAGAAACTCTGAATTTGCAGGATACAAATACAAATTAAAACTAGACATTTCTCATTGTTATGAATCTATATATTCACATTCAATTACGTGGGCATTAGTCGGCAAAACAACTGCAAAACAAATGTATTTGGGACAGATGCCAAAGAGTACTTTATATAATACGGGAAACGATTTTGATAAACTGAGCTCAGCATTGAAAGGTAACGAGACTAATGGAATTGTTGTTGGACCATATAGCTCAAGAATAATATCCGAAATAGTTTTATGTGGATTAGACAAGGAATTAGAAAAACTTTTTAAGTTTACAAGATTTGTTGATGATTATAATTTTTATTTTACAAGTAAATATGAATGTGAAAAAAGTATTCCAATTATTGCTAAAATGATGAATGATTATAATTTTAAAATTAATCTTTCAAAATTACAAATATTAAAATACCCTTTTGATGTATTAGAAGACTATAGTAGTGTATTTAAACAATCTCAAAATAAGGAGTTTGAAGTTTATAATATACTACATAAAGCACAACAATTGGATTGTGAAGGTAAAAAGGGTTCATATAAATATGCACTAAAATATATTTTAGAAAATGATTCAATAAATTTAAAACAATTATCAATTGAAGAAAGTATTTTGGTTTTTAATGTCCTTTTATCAATGTTGATAAACAAACCTTTTGTTTCAAGATATGTTGTACATGCTATTAGTCAATTAAGTGTTTCTTTTTCAGATAAAGAGCCTGTTGAAATATTAAATACTCTTTTAAAATCTGAAATAAACTCAGAACATGATCAAGAGGTTTTGTGGTTACTATATATAATTTTTAGATATAATTCCCAAATAACACAGGATAATGTTTTGAATATTTTAGAAAATGGCTCTGATTTTAGTAAAATTATGATTTTAGATGTATTAACAAATCATAAAAATGTCATTTCTGATTATAATAGAAAATTTTCCAATCAATGTAAAAAAATATTATTAAAACTTTCGGAAAGTTTGATTAATGAAAACTTTTTTACAAAACGATGGCTATTAAAATATCAAATTTTAAAATCTAAATATAATCCTTATAATGCTTTTACTTCCATAATAGATTTTAAAAATGATAATGTTTATAAAATATTTAAAGATAAAGAAATTACTTTTTATATAACTCCATTTGTAAACTAGCAAAAATTAAATTTGCCGGTTTTTCTTTTCTATTTTTATACAAATTAGAAAAAAGTGTGTTATAATTAAATTGAATTATTAACTAAAAAAAGGGAATGCTGATGATAACTAATGACTACCAGGCCAAGTTGATGGCATATCAATTGACTAGGAAATACTTTGCAGATGACCCTAAAAAGATGGTAAAAATCTTACAGGATGCAAAAGTAGACCTTAACCCACATCAAGTTGATGCGGCTCTTTTTGCGTTCAAAAGTCCTTTTAGTAAAGGTGCAATATTGGCTGACGAAGTTGGACTTGGAAAAACAATTGAAGCAGGTTTGGTAATTAGCCAAAACTGGGCTGAAAACAAGAAAAAAATACTTATAATTGTACCATCAAGTTTAAGAAAGCAATGGAACGCAGAACTTCTTGAAAAGTTCTACTTGCCTTCAGTAATCATGGAAAGCAAATCTTTCAATGATACAATCAAAAAAGGACAATTAAACCCATTTATTCAAAACGATATAATGATCACTTCATATAACTTTGCTGTAAATAAAATGCCTTATATTAAGGCAATCAATTGGGACTTAGTTGTTATTGATGAAGCGCACAGATTAAGAAATGCATACAAAACCAATAATAAAATTGCTCGTGCATTAAAGGAAAATCTTGCAGAATACAAGAAGGTTCTTCTAACAGCAACCCCTCTTCAAAACTCACTTTTGGAGCTATATGCGCTTATTAGTTTCATTGATGAAAATGTATTTGGCGATTTGACTTCATATAAACAAAACTATATTCATGGCGAGATGACAACTCGAGACTTCAAAGACTTGAAACAACGTATCTCTCCTGTAGTTCAAAGAACGTTAAGACAACAAGTTCTTGAATATGTAAAATACACAAACAGAATACCTATTACTCAAGAATTTGAACCTAACAAAGACGAACAAAAACTATACAATGACATAAGTGAATATTTGCTTAGAGATAAACTCTTAGCATTGCCTAATAGTCAAAGACAGCTTATTTCTCTTATCATGAGAAAATTGTTGGCTTCCTCTTCTTTCGCAATTGCCGGCACATTGGAAACTTTGATTGCAAGACTTGAAAAGAATTTGAAAAAGATAACTTCAGTTGGAAACGAATCAATTGAAGACTTACTTTCAGATGAAAACGAAGACTATGACGACGTGTACTTGTCTGATGAAGAATTTGAAGAGTACGAAGACGAAGATGAAGATTTTGTCCTAGCAAACCCTGAAGAATTGAAAAACGAAATTAACGAACTTAAAGCGTTTTTAACTCTTGCAAAATCAATTAGATACAATGCTAAGGGAGACAGCTTAGGAATTGCACTTGAAAAAGGTTTTGAAAAACTAAAAGAACTTGGAGCAAATCAAAAAGCAGTTATATTCACAGAAAGTACAAGAACTCAAAACTATGTAAAAGACTTGCTTTCTGAAAAAGGCTACAAAACTGTATTGTTCAATGGTAGTAATAACGATGACCAAAGCAAGTTGATTTACAATGAGTGGCTTGAAAAGAATCAAAACACTAACAAAATAACTGGAAGTAAAACAGCAGACAAACGTCAAGCTCTTGTAGATTACTTTAGAGAAAATGCAGACATAATGATTGCTACAGAAGCTGCTGCAGAAGGTATCAATCTTCAATTCTGTTCTCTTGTTGTAAACTATGATTTACCATGGAACCCTCAACGTATTGAACAGCGTATTGGAAGATGCCATAGATATGGTCAGAAATACGACGTAGTAGTTGTAAACTTCTTGAACATTAAGAATCAAGCAGACTTAAGAGTACATGAACTTTTAACTGAAAAATTCCACTTGTTTGAAGGTGTGTTTGGTAGTAGTGATACAGTTCTTGGCTCGCTTGAAAGTGGCGTTGACTTTGAAAAACGCATCAATGATATTTACGGCCTTTGCAGAACCAAGGAAGAAATTGATAAAGCGTTTGATGACTTAAAAGCAGAACTTGATTCTCAAATAGCTTCAAGGATGGAAAGCACAAGACAAAAGTTGCTTGATAACTTTGATGAACAAGTACATGAAAAACTAAAAATCAATCTTCAAAAAAGCAAAGAGTACGTTAACAATTTTGAACGTGTACTATGGGAAATCACTCAATATGAATTAAATAATCAATACACATTTGATGAAAACACTTATAGCTTCTATAATAATAGTAGACCTAGCAATGTTTTCACATTAAAAGATAAGAAATCTACAGACAAAATTTTCTATCGTGCTGAGTCTGACTTAGCAAAGAGTGTAATTGATAAAGCTAAACAGCATATTACACCAGACGCAGAAGTTGAATTTGATTTAACAAATCATAAAGCACGTATTTCAATACTTGATAAACTAAAAAACAAACAAGGATACCTTTCAATTTACAATCTTGAAATTGATGGCATTGAACAAGAGAATTACATTGTTATGGTTGGTATTGATAATAATGGAAACCCATTATCAGAAGAACAAGTTGAAAGACTATTCTCTCTTGATTCAAAAGTAGTAAATAGCTCATTTGAATTGCCAGAACAACTAGCTTCACTTCTTCAAACAGAAAAGCAAAACTTGCTTAATGAAATTGAACTAAGAAACAGCAAGTTCTTCGATGAAGAAATGGATAAGCTAGAAAAATGGAGCAAAGATTTAAAAGATAGTCTAGAAATAAAGCTAAAACAAATGGATATTGACATAAAAACAATGAAAACTGAAAGTCGCAAACTAGCAAGACTTGATGAAAAATTGGCATTACAAAAGAAAATAAAAGACCTAGAAGCAAAGAGAAACAAATTGCGACTAAGTCTGTATGAGGAACAAGACAAAATTGACAACGAAAAAGAGCAACTTATTGATGACGTTGCTAGCAGATTGAAAAACAATCAAAAATATGATAAATTATTCAGTATTAAATGGAGGATCGTATGATAGAAGTCGGAGCGAAGATTTTTTATCAATATAAAATATTGGTTCAATTAAACAACCAAATTTCAATGAATGGAATGGAGGTGGCTCATTATACCCCAAGGGAGTATAAAAACGAGTTGCTCAAAAAAGTTTTTGAAGAAATTAAAAATCAAGAAGGATATATTGAATTTGAGTCAAATGATCGTTTAATCAGTATAAAAAAAGAGCATGTTTATAGTAAAGATGTTTTAGCTTTTAAATTGGCAAAGAAAAAGGTAATTAATATTACAAAAAAGGCCGAAACATTTGTGGAAGATGTTACAAATGATTACCCTTATTCTTTGGTATTTCTAAATGTAAAAACGCAGACTTTTTATGTGGAAAAAAATTATAAGTTATTTGGGAAGCCATATGAAATGAATAAAATTTTATCTGACTTATTATGTCATATTAAAGAAAAATTTCTAGTGTTTTCAGATGCGGATTTTTTAATAAATGTAATTGTTGATAAACAAGAATTTTTGCAATGTTTTAAATCTTTTGATGTGGTAAATAAAGTTTCTTTAAAATTGATTTCTCCTAATAGTTTTTTAGGTAATCAAAAAGCTGATGAGCTTTTAAACGAACTTAGAGAGGACACAAACACTCAAGAAACAAAAATCGAAATTTCTAACAATGAAATAGGAATCAATGCTGAAGGATTTTTAAGGCAATTTAATAATTTGTTCGAATATGCTGTAAACGGTGGCGGGGAATGGTCTTTACAAGGAAAGGAAAAAGACAAAAAATTAACAAAAAAGAGTACAACGAAAGGAAAAACTTTAGTATTGAACTTACATATAGATAATTTGAATGTAAATTCACAAGAAGTTTTATCAATTTTAGAAAAGGAAAATTTTTATGAAGAAGATTAAAATTAATTATTATTTTCTATGTCAGATTTTAATTATAGGAATGCTAACTTTTTTTGCGGGATATTTTTTAAATCATGATATTGTAAAAGATAATTTGAAATTATTTGAAATTTTTATTACTATTTTTGGATTGATTATAACATTATTCACTTTTATCCAAGGAATAATTCAAAATAGCAAGAATAACTTTTTAAAGTCTTCAGAAAAAAAAGAGTCTAAAAAAGATAAGTTCATAAAACTGGATGAAATTGTAGGAGAATTAAAGAGTGATATACTTTTACTGTTAATCATTACATTATTATTTGGCGGATTTGCTTTATTTTTTGGAGGAATAGAAAATTGTGTATGGCAATATATTTTTTCATATATTAAATTTCTTATTATTTTTATAGTTGCATTTACTGTAATTGATGTAGTAATGACAATGTTTAAATTGATCCAAATAAACAATTTATTAAATTTAAAAAGCATTGACAATGCTAACAAGGAGGACAAAGATGAGTAAAATACAAAAGTTAGAATTAACCTGGGTTGGTAAGAACGAACAAGAAGAAATCGAACCAAGAATATTGGTTGAAAATCCAGAACTCAGCCATATTTATGAAACTGCTGCAAATGGCCAAGTAAAAATGATAAACGACGATGGTACATTTGACAACATGCTTATTCATGGTGATAACCTACTTGCGCTCAAGGCTCTTGAGCAAGATTTTGCTGGTCAAGTAAAATGTATCTACATAGACCCTCCTTACAATACAGGTTCAGCATTTGAACACTATGATGATAATTTGGAACATTCTATATGGCTAAACTTAATGAGTAAGAGATTAGAATTTCTTAAAAGTTTACTCAAAGATGACGGCTTAATATTTATTCAAATTGATGACAATGAACAAGCTTATCTAAAGGTTTTATGTGATGAAATATTTGGAAGAGATAACTTTGTTAACTGTATAGCTGTAAAAATGTCTCCTTCAAGTGGACTAAAGAGAAGTCATAAAGATAAAGGCTTTATTAAAAATAAAGAATACATCCTTGTTTATTCTAAAGGAAATGTTAAAATTGAACCACTTTACGATATGTGGCAAAAATATGATAATCACTATTCAATATATTTTGATGGTAATGAGTATCTTTCATTATTAAACATTGTAAAAAGTAATTTCCCTAATTACAAAAAAATCAAACCTGAATTTTATATTCACTACGACGAAATTACAAACTTTATTATAGAAAATGCTGAAAATATTTATCGTACTCATGATGCATCAAAGTGGGCGCTTGAAAATGTCGCTACTGGTGAAAAATTATATAAAGATTCACAAATAGAAATAATAAAAGTTGTTAATCCAAATAACTCTTTGGAATATGAGTTGCTTAAATCTAAGAATAATTTTTCTGCTTATGATAGGTTGGAGCATCTTTCATGGAATATTGTTGATAAAACAATACAAACTTTACGTGGTGATTTATGGCTCGATTTTGAAAAAGACATGGGAAATGTTTCAAAAGAAGGTTCTGGCGTAAAGTTTGCTGCTTCAAAAAAACCAGAAAGACTTATTCGAGATATAATTAAATGTTGTACAAACGAAGGAGATTTGGTATTAGATTCTTTCCTTGGTTCCGGTACAACTTGTGCTGTTGCCCATAAAATGAAAAGAAAATGGATTGGCGTAGAAATGGGAGACCATGCATATACACACTGTAAGGTTAGATTAGACAATGTAATTAAAGGTAAAGATAACGGTGGTGTATCTGAATCTGAAAATTGGAAAGGTGGTGGTAGCTACAGATTCTATGAATTGGCACCATCTCTAGTAGTGAAAGACAAATATGGCAAAGAGATAATTAACCCAGAATATAACGCAAATATGCTGGCTGCAGCAATGGCAAAACATGAAGGATTCAAGTATTCTCCAGATAAAGAAAACGTTTACAAACAAGGATTTGCAAGTGAAAAGTCATTTATATTTACTACTACTACTCACCTTACAGCAGAGTATCTGGATGAAATTGCAGGACATTTTGCTGATGATGAGTTCTTAGTAATCAACTGCAAATCATTTGATGGAACCATTTTTAATAATTATAAAAATATCAAAATTAAAAAGATACCTCAAAGCATTCTTGGTAAGTGCGTGTTTGGTAAAGATAATTATAATCTAAACATAATCAATTTGCCAACTGAGGAGGGTGCTGATGAAGAGAACTAATTATTCAGAATATAATGTAAACTATATCAGTGGTTGTATGAGTTTGAGAAAACCTCAAGAACGTAGCTTGAAGATATTAGATGACATTTGCAACGAGGTTGAACTTGGAAAAACTTCAATTGAAGATGCTTTGGTGTCAATACATGATTTATACCCTACATGTTCTAGTTTCGAAAGAGATTTTGTATCTTTGACATTTGCACTTGCAACCGGCGTGGGTAAAACAAGATTGATGGGTGCTTTTATTACATACTTGTACACAGTGCATGGAATAAAGAATTTCTTTGTTGTTGCGCCAAATATAACTATTTACAATAAGCTGAAATCTGACCTTTCTGACACCACAAGCCCAAAGTACGTGTTCAAAGGACTAGGATGTTTCAGCAACCCACCAACCATTGTATCTGGCGAAAACTACAAGCAAAAAGCCGGACAAATGGGTATGAGCGAAGTGACAATCAATATCTTCAACATATCAAAATTCAACAAGGATGCAACTGACGATAAGAAAGGCGTACCCCAAATGAAAAGATTGTCTGAATTTATTGGTGATAGCTACTTTGACTATCTATCAAAGTTAGACGACCTTGTACTCATTATGGACGAGTCGCACCACTATCGTGCTGACAAAAGTGCAAAGGCTCTTAACGATTTGAAACCAATTTTAGGCCTTGAGTTAACAGCAACTCCACAAGTGGAAACCGGCAGAGCTACACCTGAAAAGTTCAAAAATGTAGTATACGAGTACAGCCTTGCAAAAGCATTAAGAGATGGTTTTGTAAAAGTACCATATGCAATGACAAGACAAGATTTAGAAAATAGAAATTTCTCAGACGAAGAACTTGATAAAATGAAAATCATGGATGGTATTGCCAACCATGAAAACATTAAGTCTAAACTACTTCTATACGCAGAAAACAATGATAAAAAGGTTGTAAAACCATTTGTATTGATAGTATGTAAAGATACAGAGCATGCAGCAGAAGTTGTTGAGTTTATTAAGTCTAACGAATGCTATAACGGAAACTATAAAAACAAAGTTATCATCGTCCATAGCAACCAAAAAGGCATGGAAAAAGACGAAAATATTGAAAAGTTAGTAAGTGTAGAAAAAGCGTCTAACCCTGTTGAAATTGTTGTACATGTCAATATGCTAAAAGAAGGTTGGGACGTCACTAACTTATACACAATTATACCTTTAAGAACTGCAACAAGTAAGACTCTTAGAGAGCAAACAATTGGCAGAGGTTTAAGACTTCCATATGGTCAAATAACTGGTGACAAAGACGTTGACAGATTAACAATCGTAGCTCATGAAAAGTTCAAAGCAATTGTTGATGAAGCTAACAGACCAGACAGTTTGATAAGACAAGAAAACATAATCTTGGCTGAAGAAATTGAACGTAGACCATCTGAAGTTGTTAAGGCAACTACAGTGGCCGAAGAAGAATCTACACAGTTATCTTATACAATCGCCCAAGAGTTTGTCGGTGATGGTAGAACTAATACTGAAGATGATAAGAAAGCATTAAATCAAGTAAACAAAATAATCAATAATGAGATTAACAGCATTGCAATTAACCTTGCTTCAACTGAGGAATTGAAAACAGAAGTTGTAAAAGAGCAAATTGCACAAAAGGTATCGCAACAAATTCAACAAAATGAAGAGTTGCAATCCTTCAAAGATAACTTTGCTGACATAATTGAATCAATGACTAAAAAACTTATTGAACTTCAAGCATCACTTATAAATAAGAACGTAATAGAAATACCACTTATTGTGGTACAACCTAGCCTAGAAGTTAATAAAGAATACAGAGACTTTGATATTGATTTAAGAGGATTTGACTTTGTACCTCAAAGTACAAAGATATTACTTCAAAATCTTCAAAACAACGAATTGGAAGAAAGTGGTTTGAGCGCAAAAGACAGACTGGCTGATACAGAAGAAAATGTACTAGTTGGACTACTTTGTGATAAACCCGAAATAGATTATGATGAGTGCTCAGACTTATTATTTAAGTTAGTAAATCAAGTGCTTACCCACCTTCACTCTAAGTATAATGATGAAGAAGTTAAAAATATAGTATTGAATCAAAAACAAAACATTGCAGATTTGATATTCGCTCAAATAATGAAACATTTCTACGTAGTGACTCCAAAAATGGAAGTGTCTGTCGCAAAACCACGTACTAAGATTATAGAGCCAAGTTATCAAAAATACTCTGATGAACCTATCAAATCAATTAACAATTCTTACGCAGATAGTCCATCTCAAGTAAGAAGCTCTATATATAATGGGTTCAAAAAAGCAACTCATAAATACTATAAGTTTGATAGTACAACAGAAAAAGACTTCGCAATTGTTTGTGAAAGTAGTTCCATAGTTGAAAAGTGGATGCGTCCAGCTTCAAAACAATTCTCATTGTATTGGGGGCAAGGAAGAGAACACAACTACGAGCCTGACTTTGTTGTAGAAACAAATGATACTATATACTTAGTTGAAACTAAAGACCATACTAAAGTAGATACAGAAGAAGTTATGATGAAAGCGAATACTGCTAAAACCTACTGTGAAGCAGCTACTAGTTTCAATAGAATGACTAAGAAAAAAACTTGGAAATATTTATTGATACCAGATGATAAAATAAACACAACTTCATCATTTGAAACTCTTGCATCAAGGTTTAGTCAATAATTACAACAACACTCAATTATAACGATTGGGTGTTTTTTTATTAAAATTAAAAATTTTTTTAAGAAATTTTGCCAAAACTGGGCAACCCTTTGCAATTTTGATTGGTTAACATTATAGAGGGATTTTATCTCTCGAGTTTAACAAAAGGAGGTTCAACAAACAAAAAATTAGTTAAAATTATGAAGAATTTTAACGAGCAGGATAAGGAATAGCCTCAAAACACAATTTTGGTTACTAAAACCCTTGAAAAACCAGCATTTCAAGTGATT
>JAZSQW010000175.1:0-3502 GCA_045538205.1 Candidatus Avigastranaerophilus sp.
TAATACGATTGGGTAGTCACCAAAACCAGCTTCTTTTAATGCATCTTTAATTTCTTTTAATCTATCGAAGTCTAATTTAGCTTCGCCAGCAAATTTGTAAGCACCGTGTGATGTACCAATAGCAATAGCTAATGAGTCACAACCTGTTTGTTTTACAAATTCAACAGCTTCTTGAACGTTTGTATATTTAGCATCTTTAGCATCAACGTTAACATCGTCTTCAATACCAGCTAATTTACCTAATTCAGCTTCAACTGAAACTCCTCTTTCGTGAGCGTATTCAACAACTTTCTTTGTTAAAGCTACGTTTTCTTCGAATGGGAATCTTGATCCGTCGATCATAACTGATGAGAAACCACCATCGATACAAGCTTTACAAATTTCGAAGTCTGCACCGTGGTCTAAGTGAAGAGCGATAGGTACTGTAGTTGTAGCTAAAGCAGCTTCTACTAATTTGATTAAATATGTTTGGTTAGCATATTTTCTTGCACCAGCTGATACTTGAAGAATAATTGGTGATTGTGTTTCTTCAGCAGCTTCTGCAATACCTTGTAAAATTTCCATGTTGTTTACGTTGTAAGCACCGATAGCATATCCGCCAGCTAATGCTTTTTTGAACATTTCGTTTGTTCCAACTAATTTTCTTTCTGCCATTGGTATAAGTCTCCTCTTGTTTACATGACATAAATAATTTACATCAAAAATAAATAGTTTTCAATTTATATTTGCTTTTCGTGTTATTTATTTCTTTATTTTGGGAACTTAGTTAAAGTGTATAATTGCAAGAATGTTAAAAAAATGTTACAATTTGACAAGAAAGAAATCGAATGGAGGACTAAATGTCAAGAGAAGATAATTCAGCAAATTTTGGTATAGGTTTGTTGATAGGTGTAGTTGGTGGTATTATTGCCGGCGTTTTATGTGCACCTAAATCTGGTGCGGAAACTCGCAAAGACATAGAAAAAGTTGTTAATGATGTAGCTGAAAAATATGCTCCAAGCGTACAAGAAGCTAAAAAAGAGGCACTTAATTCTATTGATATTATGCGTTATCGTTTAGAACAGGAATACAACAAAATTAGTGATTCCATTAAAGCTAAGCAAATGGCGAAGGCTAAAGAAAAAGAACATAGCGATTACGATATAATATAGGAGATTATTATGACACCTCTTTTAGAATGGAGCTTATTTGCTTTAATTATAGTTTTTATAATTGTTTTAATAGTTTTAACTATATACGTAGTAAAATTCTTAAAACAAACATCTGCTACTTTGCAAAGTGTTGAAGAAATTACAGATATGGCAAAAGAAGAATTAAAACCTGCTATTCAATCTGCAAGTTCAATACTTGGCTCAGTAAAAAATATTACAGATGCAGCTGATAAAAATCTAACCTTAGCTAAAAAGGCTTTATCAACTGTGTTAGGCGCTTCTTATATGGCTTATAATAAATTCAAAAAACAGGCAGGCTTTTTAAGTGGTATAATTAGCGGTTTTAAGTTACTTAGAAAAAAATAAAAGGAGATAATTTATGTCAATTGGTAAATTTATAGGTGGTTTCGCAATTGGTGCTATTGTTGGTGGCATAGCTGGTTTATTACTTGCTCCACAATCAGGTGAAGAAACACGTGATATGTTAAAAGAAAAAGGCAAAGACCTTTCTGGTAAAGCAAAAGATACTGTTAGCGAAATTCAAACAAAAGCTGAAGATATTGTTAGTGATATGCAAGCTAAAGGCGATGAATTAATTGCTAAACTTCAAGATATGATTAATAAACAAAAAGGTTCAGAAGAAGCTTAATTAAACCTTTTGAAAAAATTTAAAAAAATAGCCCGAAAGTGTTCGGGTTATTTTTTTTGTGTGATAATATTCATGTCGTTAATTTAAAGAAGGATATTAAAATGGCAGAAACTCTTTTAACAGATGTTACTTTGAAACTTGATAAATCAAAGTTATCAAAATATGTTCAAAATGCAGAAATTGCAGTTGAAGCAATTAAATCAAAAGCGGGTAAATCAGGTATGTTTTTAAATTGGATTAAAGTTTTACCTGAAAATCAATTAAAAAATATTGATGCTTTATATGATTTAGCAGCTCAAGCAAAAGATAATAAATATACAGATATCGCTATTTTAGGTATTGGTGGTTCAAGACACACTACTGAAGCTTTAATTAGAATGATTGGTAAAGAAGCTAACGTTCACTTCTTCTCATCAGTTGATTCAGAAAGCTTTAGAAGATTTATTAATACTTTAGATTTAGCTAAAACACAGTTTTTAGTTGTTTCTAAATCAGGTGGAACAATTGAAACAACAGTTGCTTATGAAAATGCTAAAAAAGTTATGCAAGAATATCTTGAAAGAGAAGATGTTTCAGATAGATTTATTGCAATGACTGACGTTTCAGCTGAAAAAAGTAACTTGAGAAGAAAAGTTAATGCTGGTGATATAAAATTATCTGGCTTAGTACACGATGATGTTGGTGGTAGATTCTCTATTTTTGATGATGCTACTATCTTTACTTTAGCTTATGTTGGCGTTGCAAAAGAAGACGTTATTGCTATGTTAAATGCTTCTTTAAGCGCTCAAGAAGAATTCTTAAATGCTGATATTGAATCAAATATTGCACTTCAACAAGCAGCATTTAACGTTGAATCTAAATTATCAGGAAAACAAAAGCACTTTGTTGAATACTTTGGTGATGCTTTTATGGGCACAACTTTATGGGAAAAACAATTAAAGAATGAATCATTAAAAGCAAGAATCTCTACAGATACAAACATTGGACCTGGATACTTACACTACAATGCAGAAGCTGATTTAGATGAAGCTAACAAAGATTCTTTCTTCACTTTCGTTTATGTAACTCCACAAGAAAAAGTTACATCAGCAGTTTTAGAAGGTGTTGTTACTGCTTATTCTAATATGCACCCTGTTTCAGTTGTTGAATTGAAAGATTTATCTTTACCAACATTGGCTAAATTTATCGAATTCAAACACTTTGAAACATTGTTCACAGGTAATATCTTAAGACAAATCGACGGTGATACAACTGCAAATGATGTTGCATTCCCAGAAGTATTACAACCAAACGTTGAAATCTATAAGAAAGAAGTTAGAAGAGCTATGGCTCAATAAGCCGAGAAAAATTTGTATAATATTTAAACAAATTTTTCGAGTGCACATTGAAAAGGTGAGCACTTGGACGGCGGGGAAGACACGGCGGCAAAGTGCGACACTAAATTAGAAGCCGAGAAAAATAGATATTAAAAGAGAGGTTTATGCCTCTCTTTTTTTATTTAATAAATAATCAAATGATTTTGATGTGTCGTTATAGTTTGCTTCAAGCATTCCTTTTTTTGCAACGCATATTATAGATAAATAATCATTTAAGAAAGAATATTTTTCTTTTTTAAGAAGTTGTCTAAAATTTTCTCTCATTAGTCTTTTAATATGGTTCCTAACAACAGCCCCTTTGTGAATTTTTTTACTAACAACAAAAC
>JAZSQW010000074.1:0-3151 GCA_045538205.1 Candidatus Avigastranaerophilus sp.
GAGTATGAATCGTTAACGATATTTTGCATTAATTCTTTTTCTTCTGATGTCATTGCACGAGAACCTGAACCAATGTCTTTATACTTTCCACTTTTTATAACGACAGGATTAATAGAAAGTTTATTTGTTAATAAAGAGTGATAGTCCATAAAAGAGAAAATCACACCAATACTACCTGTTAAGCTTCCTTCTTGGGCAATAATTCTATCAGCAGCTGATGCAATATAGTATCCGCCACTTGCCGAAACATCATCGAAAACAACAACTACAGGTTTTGAAACTCTTAATTTCTTTATTTGATTATATATGCTTTGGGAAGTTGCAACAGTTCCACCAGGTGTGTTCATTTTTATAATTGCACCTTTAATTTCATTGTCTGTTTGTAATGTAACTAAAGATTTTAATAGATTTGTTGCATTCTTTTCTTTTGAAAAGAAGTTTGATTCGTATGTTGTTGCAATAACACCTTCTAATTCTATAACTGCGACTTTGTTTGCATTTGTCGCTATAGATTTTTTTGATGTTTCTCCATCATATTGATATGGTTTATGTTTGTCTGTTGTAAAAAATGCTGCTAATAAACATAGTGTGCATAAGCCTAATATAATTTTTGAAATTAATGATGCTTTCATTATTCCTCACTTAGTTCTTTGATAATGTTATCTAATAAATCAACCATTGTATTTTTGTAATGAGTAGCTTGTTTTTTTGTTGTTGCTTCGAAACGAAGAGTAAATACAGGTTCTGTATTACTTTGTCTTATTAAAGCAAAACCATCAGTGAAAATAATCCTTAGACCGTCTAAGGTAACAATGTCATTTATTTTTGTACCAAAAATTGTATTATCTTCATTAATTATTTCTGTTATTTTTGCTAAAACAGGTTTTTTAAATTCGTTTGGACATTTATGTCTAACTTCATTTAAAGTGCAAACTTTGTTAAATGGTTTTAATATATCTGAAATTTTGAAGTTTTCGTTTTGAGCTTTGTTTTTTGCAATAATTTCAATGATTCTGCAACCAGCATAAACTGCATCATCAAAACCATAATATCTATCTTTAAAGAACATATGGCCAGACATTTCACCGGCTAATATTGCTCCTTTTTCTTTCATTGTTGATTTTATATAGCCATGACCTGTTTTTGCCATAACAGCTTCGCCACCAAGATTGTTAATTTCATCAAATAAAACTTGTGAGCATTTTACTTCTGAAACAACAACTGGTTTTTCACCTCTTATTGCTAAATTTTTAATTACATCTTGTGCATATATAAATAGTAATTTGTCGCCTGTAATTGTGTTACCATCAGAATCAACAATTCCTAATCTGTCGGAATCTCCATCAAAAGCTATACCGATATCAGCTTTTGTTTCTACAACTTTTTGTTGTAAATCTTTTAGTGTTGATAAATCACTTGGATTTGGGTGGTGGTTTGGGAATGTTCCATCAGGTTCTGAGTATAATTCTATTACTTCACAACCTAATTCTTTGTATAATTTTGGGGCAACAACGCCTGCTGTACCATTTGCACTATCAACAACAACTTTTATATTTCTACCGATAGGACCAAAACTTGAACATAGTGAATCTATGTATTGAGGAATAATATTGTATAATCTTGAATCTCCATATCTTCCTGCGGTAAAGTCCATCGCCATTTCTTTTATTGTTAATTCTTTTACTTCTTTAATTTCTTTTTCCCCTAAAGAAGCTTTATTAAATGTCATTTTTAAACCATTGTATTCAGGTGGATTATGACTTGCTGTAACAATTAATGCGGCATTTACTTTAACGTTTTTTGCTATATTCTCAGGGAATGTTGCAAATTCTGAGTAGTAGCCAATTGGTGTTGGTACTAAATCAAGGTTAATAACGTTTGCCCCAACATGTGTTATCCCTTTCATTAAAACTTTTGCTAATGATTCAGAGTGTAATCTTGCGTCTTTTGAGATGGTTATCCATATATCTTTTGGTTGAAGTCCTGTTCTTTCTTGTACATATTTAACAAAACCTTTTCCTGTATAGTAAAATAACTCTTCTGTAACTTCTGTTCCGTAAATTCCTCTAATATCATTTTTGCCGAATGCTGTAAAATTTGCTGTTTGTGTCATCTTTATATCCTTGTTGTATTTTTAAAAAACCTTTATACTCTTTATTATAGGAAATATTTAAAGAAAATAAAAGTTGATTAAGAATCTTGCAAAAAAATTGAAATTTAATAATGAAAAAACGAAGGAAATAGCTTTTGTATTGCCGTCTTTATTGGGTTGTGCGCTATTTATCTTTTTGCCATCTTTTTTCTCTTTTTTGTTAAGTTTTTCAAGTTGGGATTTGCTTTCTTCTATTAACTTTGTTGGGATAAAGAATTATATTGATTTGTTTCAGTCTAATGAATTTTATTTCGTTTTATCAAATACAGTTATTTATGCTATTGCTGTAACTATTTTAGGCACGATAATTCCATTTGTTTTGGCAAATGTAATTAATTCAAAAATAAGATGCTCTAATGCTTTTAAAACAATGTATTTTTTGCCATTTGTTACTCCTATGATTGTTATTGCAATGGTTTGGCAGTGGATTTTTGATCCTAATATTGGTTTTGTTAATACATTGTTTAAAACAAATATTCAATGGTTATATGATGTAAACTTGGCCTTGCCTGTTATTATATTTATTTCTGTTTGGAAATTAATTGGTTATAATATGGTGATTTTTTTATCAGGTTTCGCAAGTTTGAGTGATTCAGTTTACGAAGCAGCAAAAATTGATGGTGCAAATCCTGTTCAAACTTTTTTTAAGATAACAATACCAATGATGAGCCCAACTATTTTCTTTGTTTTTTTGATTACAACAATAAGCTCTTTTCAGGTATTTGATTTGATTTATTTAATGACACAAGGTGGGCCGAACAACTCAACAAACGTGCTTGTTTATTGGTTGTATAAAAATGCTTTTGAATTATTTAATATAGGGAAAGCTTCGGCAATTGCTTATGTTCTGTTTGTATTTATTTTAGTTTTGACATTGATACAATGGAAGTTAAAAAAGAATTGGGTAGAAAACGAAGATTAAGCTAATACTGTAAGTAAAGCTTTTTTAGGATTTTCTAAGTTTACGTTGTATAAAGAATCTATTTGATTTTTTATTTT
>JAZSQW010000079.1:0-18484 GCA_045538205.1 Candidatus Avigastranaerophilus sp.
GATTTTGATGTTCCTTGGGAGCACACAGATAAAATTGAATTACTTAAAAAGGAAGCAACAAAATTAACAGCAACTGTATAAAGAAAAGAGCCTTAAATAAGGCTCTTTTTTTATATGTTTTCGCATTTATCAAACACAACAAATGGAATATCTTTTTCTAATGCATAGTTTCTTATAAAGTCTTCTTGTTTTTTAACAAATTGCATTACATCATTAATTTTTTTATCCTCAGCATCATATGCATAAACGCCCATAACTTCTGGATTAGAAACATACATTTCATTATAATCTCTTTCACTACTGCGAGGTCTTGCATTAATTTTGGCAAATGCCTTAATTAATTTTTCTTGATATGATTCTGGCTCTATTTCAGAAATTGGTTTATCAATATTTTTTTCAACAAATTCTTGATATTTACGGTCAGGTAATTTTAAATCTTTTTTAATTAACTCAGAAACAAAAGTTCTATCTTTATATCTTATAGAATCAGGATAAGCATAACATTCTATAAAATCATCAACAGTTTTCTTGCAACCAGAACCGCCATCAGTTTTTCCACCGCCGTGAATATTTTGTGCATCTGTTTTAATAATCACACCTTGAGGTTTATAAAATCTAAATTTGCTTTCAGGACGTTCAGCGTAACTTACAGATAATAATGCATCAGAATCAGGAAGTACAAAAGCATCAAAATTTCTTAGTTGATTTTCTCTTCTTAAACCGTGTACAAAGAATTTTATATTACCTGTATCATAGCCACATTTTTTATTTTTATAATCTTTATAAGTATGTTCTACACCTTTTGAAAAAGAACCTTTTGGAAAACCAATTTTTTCCCAAGTTTCATTTTCAACTTCATTGTATCTAATAATAACCATACCTTTTTCATCTTGATAAATACCAGGTAAATTTGTTCTGCCATTTGAATAAACTTTATTAATAGCTTGTTTTATTCTGCTTGCAGATGGAAATTCGGTAACAGGTAATAATGGTTGAGTATTTTTTAATTCTTTTATATTCTTTTCTACTTTAGATGCACATTTTTCGAAATCAAGCTTGTATGTTTCATAAAAATCATCATTTGCTTTCACTGCTTTTAAATCAGCTTCAGTAAATATTTTAGATAATTCAAATAAATTTGATTGATATAAATTGTAAGAAACTGTTTTTACAACTTCTTCTGCATCAGCAATAGGAGCAGAATTTACTGTTTTTAACCATTCATGATATTTTATTAAATTATATAATTTATTCACTTCTTGTTTTGATAAATTAAGTTTATTAGTAATATAAAAACTTTCAATCGCACTATTTTCTGCGTGTTTATGATCTACTTTGCCTTCTGTTTTTGAAAAATCGTGAAATAAAGATGCAATTAAAAGTATCTTTTTATCACTTTCGTTTAATTTTTTAAACTTTGGATTTTGTACTGTTTTTTGCATTACTTTTAATGAATGTGTTAAAACATCAAAACTATGCGTGCCGTGTTGTTTCTTTTCAACAATACTATTAAGTTCCGGGAAGGTAACAAAAATATTATTTAAATCTTTTTCAATGCTTTTGTTATTACAAAATACTGCTTGATTTTCATCTTTTATAATTAATTCATTAAATTCATTATCAGACAAAGAAGCTAATGTATTAGCAAGTGAAAATATATTTTTATAAAATTCAGCATTTTCCTCTTCAGATATTTTTTCTGTTTTTATACCCAAAGAGCCCATTAATTCTTGAATAAGTTCATTATATTCTTTATGGTTTGTTGGAATTAATGGAAAATCAAAACAAGAGAATTTTTTATTTTCTTCAAATTTACTTGCACCTTGTTTCATTACACTTTTAAGCAAATCACTTTTTTCTTCATTAGATAAAGTTTTTACATCTGTTTTTTTATACAAACTTGAAAGTTTAATAGCAGAAACAAGTGATTCATCAGGGAATGAATATAATTTTTTCTCTCCAAATATTTCTTTTGCTTTTTGATATTCATTTAAACTTATATCATTAAGCAAATATAAAATATCTTGTTCTCTAATTTCACCTTTTTGCAACAAATCAAGGTATTTTTTTAATTTATCTACATCACTTTTTTGTTGTAAACTTGCAAGATAAGCAGACACATATTTTTTATTTTTGATGATTGGTTTACCATTTTCATCTGTACCAAACAACATTTTTTCTGCTATCTCTATATTTTCTTCATTTAAAGAAGATATGGTTCTTTGTATAAATTCTATTGGTTTATAATTTAATAACTTAAAATCAGTTGTGCATAATTTTTTAATAAATTCTTTATTATATGGTTTTACTTCGCTTAAAATATCGTAAATTCTTTCTTTATATGGAAATAAATCACTTCCATTTTCTGTTTTTCCTACAGAAAGAGTTTCTGCAAGATCTACTCTTTCAGGGTAAAACTCAACGCCAAGTAAAATGTTATATATTAAATCTTTTTGAGGGAAAAGTTCAGGGCTTATTTCTTCAAATGGTCTGCGAAGAAAATCATTATATGGTTTTTCTTCCCAATCAATTATATAAGTTATCCTTGAATTGCTGTGATACTTATTATATTCCTCTACCATTTGTTCATATTTATCGTTTTTACCAAATAATAATTTTTCAGCTAAATCTTTATTATGTTCGTTTATACAATGCAAGGTATAAGAAAAATCTCTATCATCTTTAAATATTTTTTCTTTGCTATAGAATACTCTTTCTGCAATTCCAATATTATGTGGATTTAATTGCTTAACAATTTTAGATAAATTATTTCCATCATTAATAACTTCTTTATTTACATCTTCATCAAAAAATAATCTCTCAATAAATTCTATGTTGTATGGTTCTGCATATGCCAATATATTATTAATTGCTGTTTTGCCACAAGGGAAAGATAGTTCATAATTTTTATAAGCATTGTCTAATCGACTTCTTAGTTTGAATAATTGTGGATAAAATTGACATTTATCTTTAACTTCAGAATATTTATCAAATATTTTTCCATCAAAACTCACTGTTGCTTTATTGTAATTAGATATCACATCAAGTGAAGAGGTAGCATTTGAAGGCGCAACAAAATTATTCCCTGTTTCTTTATCTTTAAGGGGAAAAAACTTTTTATTATTATTTATATTTTGGAGAGATATTTTCATTGTTTTTGTTTCGTTGTTTATAGAAAACTGCTAAATATATTTTTTGCTAATTATTTATTGCATTATAACCATACAAATCAGCAACTTTTGTAATTGTTTTAGGGAAGTATCTTAGCAAGTATTCTTTTCTTAATTGTGTATTTGGATTTTTATCTTTTAAAGATGTCAATAATGCTACGGCTTCTGCAATTAATTCATCTAAGCCTGTATCTCTTGAACCGCCAGAAATTTGAGAGAAATAGTCTAAAACTTGTGTCATTACTCTTGGATTTTGTTTTCTAAAATTATCAAATTCTTCGTTATATATTTTTATTAAATCGCAATCTTGGTGCAAATATTCCCAATTTTCATTGTTATACACCATATTAACAATATGTCCTATTTCATGAGACATAGTTGCATCATTTAATTGAACTTTTAAGTTAAGCTCTTTATCAACAGATGATGACATATCACCATCTCTAACAACAATTTCAGGACAATATTGTAATGGTATTAATAAATCGGCGAACATAGATTTTGCAAAATTAAAGATTTTTTCTTTAGAATGCCAAGGACATTTTTGCTCTAAATCAATAATAGTTTTTTCATTGTTAGGATTTTCAACTTCTATTTTGAATGTTTCATCATCAAATTTTGCTGTATATTTTTTGCCATTAACTATTGTTGTAGTTGTTCCATCAGGATTTATTGTTAAACTTCTATCGGTTTTTAAGATTTTTTTACCAGCTTCATCTGTAATTTCATAACTAATTCCCTTGCTTTGCATTTCATATTCTTCATCATATTTATGCCAATATGTTTTATTTGTTGTTATTCCATTATTTGTGAAGGTTTGTTTGTGTACAATTGTTCTATTTTCTTGTTCTTCAGTATAAGATAACTTTTCTCCATTAGTAATTGTATTATCTCGGATTGCTTTTAATATATCCATATCTTCAGAATAATCAGATAAATTATACTTAGTAACATCAAAAGTTCCTGATATTTTATTTGATGGTTTAGTTACTATTATATGGTTTGGTTCATTATTTTCATCATTTATAATTTCTATTTGATATAATATTTCTTTGAATTTTGTGCCACCATATTTTGTTTTAATAATTACAGATTTGTTAGAGCCTTCTATCCACGATGTTAAATCTTGTTTGTCATTATGAATTATTGTTGTTTTTATTAATTCACCTTTATCATTAGACATTACTTTTTTGGTCACATAAGTTTTATCAAAATTATCTTTTGGGTTTACTTTTTGAGTTTTAGTTGCTATAAATTCATACCCTGCATTGTTTTGTTTTGATTTTATTGTGTGAGTATCAAAATCAGAAGAAGCGTCAAAAAATGCTTTTAATTCTTCTTTCATATCTTGTGCAGGGAAAGCAAGGTGAGGAATACCTATAGAAGATAAGATTCTTTTGTTTTTAACAATATCTTCGCCATTTTCATCTGTTAAAAAGTATAATTTATAAATCGAATCAGCAATTCCTAAATCTTCATTTGCATAGTTTACAATAGGCGCTACACAAGCAAGTCTTTCAGGATTATTTATTGTGTTTTTATCAAAGCATAAACGCTCTATTTCATCTACATTGAAATGTTTTGTATGGGTTAAAATTTCAGGAATAAATTCTCTGTGAGGAAATATATAGTTCCCTTTGTCATCTTTTTCAAAAAGTATTTTATTTACAAATTTTTTAACTTTAGGTTCGTATTCAGCGTCTTCCAAAATTGATTTTATAATTCCAAGGTTTAAAAATAAATTTTCTCCTTTTTCATCTTTCAAAAAACATATTTTTTCTGCCAAATCAACGTTTCTATGGTTAATTCTCTTGAGTAAAAATCTAATTTCTTCTTTTGGTTCGAATAATGCATTTCCTTCTTCATCTTTTCCAAAACAAAGTTTTTCAGCAATATCTATATTATCTTCAGTTAGTGCTTCTTGAATATAGTGTCTATCCCATTCAGAAAAATCATAATCATCTGATTCTTCTTTTAAGGCTTCCACTAAAGCATCTTGACGTTTATAAAAATCTTCTAAATTTGATTTAAAACTTATATTAGCTTTATTGTAATTTGATAATGTTTGAAGTGAAGAAGTAATATTTTTAGACGCAATAAAATTACTTGCCTTTTGTTCTTGTATTTTTTGCAAGTTGTGATTTTTATATTCAATATTTGGGAGAGATATTTTCATTATTTTTTGTTTCGTTATTAATACAAAACTGCTAAATATATTTTTTGCTAATTATTTATTGCATTATATCCAAGTAATTCAGCTGCTTTGGCAATTGTTTTAGGGAAATACCTTAATAAATATTCACCTCTTAATTGCAATTCTTCTTTGATATCTGAACACGTTGTCATTAATGCATTAGTCTCAGCAATTAATTCCCCTAAGCCTGTTGAAGCAGAGCCAGTTGATAAAGGCGAAAAATATGTTAAAACATCATTTACGGAAGTTGGATATTCTTTTCTAAAATCTTCCATTTCTTTATTATATATATCAATTAAATCTTGATTTTTTACTAAAGTTTCTTTATTTATTTCATGTGCTTTTGAATTTTTTATATGCCCCATTTCATGAGCGAATATAGCCTGATTTAGATATATTTTAAGAAAGAAATTATAATCAATTCCCGAACGTTGAAATTCATCTACAATATAAATTTTTTCACAATTTTGCAAAGTTAACAGAGTATCCGCAGGTAATTTTTTTATATAATCATACAATTTTTGTATTTCAGAATTAGATGATGTATATTTCAAATCAAAAGTTGTTTCTTCACCATTTTGATTAATTATACTAATTCCATAATTCTCGTCATCGAATTTTGTAGTGTATTTTTCTCCATTAATTATTGTTGTAGTTGTTCCATCAGAATTTTGTTGCCAACTTCTATTCATTTGTAATAACTTTTTGTTATTTTCATCAAAAATTTCATAGTTATAATTATTTTTTTGAATATTACCTGTCTCATCTCTTTTTTCTGAATACAATCTATTAGTTGTAGTTCCATTATGTGTATAAGTTTGTTTATACAAAATAGTTCCGTCTTCTTGTTGTTCTGTAAAAGCTAATTTTTCACCACCTGTAATAGTACCATTTTGAATTGCTTTTAATATATCCATATCTTCAGGATAATTTGAAAGAGTATATTTTGTTGTTTCAAAAACCCCATTTAAAAGTTTTGATGGGCGTGTTTCTATAATATAACTTGGTTCATTATTTTCATCATTTATAATTTCTATTTGTAAATCAATTTGTTTTATTATGTCTTTTCTATTTATTTCTTTTGCATTTGTAATAGTAGATTTATCAGAATTTTGTGACCAAGATGTAATTTCTCCATCTTTAAAATAAGTTGTATTTTTTACTAATTCACCTTTTTCATTAGAAATAATTTTCTTGATAACATAATTATCACCATCTTTTACTTTTTTAGTTGCTATAAATTCATAACCTGCATCATTTTGTTTTTCTCTAATAATAATATTTTCAAAACCATTAGCTGCTTTAAAAAAGTTTTCAAAAGTTTTAGGTTTTATTTTTGATAAATCTATTTGGGTTGAAGGCAAGTGAATATTATTTATACTATTTTTATTTTTTATAATATCTTCACCATTTTCATCTTTTAAAAAGAACAAATGCTCTATTATGTGTGTATTTACGCAATTAACCCGAGTACAAGTTAAAATTGGTGCTATATTAGATATTTCATCAGGATTATTTTTAGTTTTTTCATCAAAACACATTCTTTCAGCAAAATCTATATTATAATCTCTTATTTCTTCTAAAATACTTGGAATAAATTCTCTATGAGGGAATAAATAATTGCCATTATCATCTTGTGCAAACATAATTTTTTCAGCAAAATTGCGCACATTTTCATGTTTTGTTTGAGAAATTATATCTAATACAACTTGTTTATCTTTAAAGAAATCCCCACCATGTTCATCTTTTAGAAAATATAATTTTTCTGCTAAAACTTCACTACCTTTTGGCAAATATGTCAATATATAAGGGATATCGTCTTTTTCTTTATATAAATCATTACCTTCTTCATCTTTTCCAAAACAAAGTTTTTCTAATAGATGTATATTATTTTCATCTATTAATTCTAAAATTGTAGGTAAAGTATTTTTTAGCCTTGCAAATAAACTATTTCCATATTTATCTTGTGCAAAACAAAGTTTTTCTGTAAAAGCTAAATTTTTATCATTTAAATTCTTTAAAATATCAGAAATATGATATGTAAAACGTTCGTCTTTATTCCCATCAGTGTACGTTGAAAAACATAGTTTTTCTACAAATTTCGCATTTGTTTTATCTACATAAGGCAAAATTTCATAAATTAAATTTTTATTTTCAAATAAATATTCTCCATTAGCATCTTTTGCAAAACATAATTTTTCAGCTAAATCTATATTTTCAGGAGTTAATTTTCTCATTATTGTTGCATTAATAGTATCATAATAAAATATTCTTAATCCGTCTTTATCTCTTTCTGAATCTAATTTTTCTTGGAATATCTTTTTTTGTTCAGAAAAACTTTTTGATTTAAAACTTATATTTGTTTTGTTGTAGTTTGATAAAGTTTGAAGTGAAGAAGTAATATTTTTAGGCGCAACAAAATCACTTACTTTTTGCTGTTTTTTAATTTGTAAGTTGTGATTTTTATATTCTATGTTTTGGAGAGATATTTTCATAATTCCGATATTGGAATTAAACCTTCTAAAAATATCTTTTGCTAATTAAAGTTTTATATTTACTTACCGATAATAAAATTTGTACAAGGAAGAATGTAGATGAAATTAAATAAATATTATTTAAGAAAATCACTTTTTATAAAAAAGAATGAAATTTTAAATAATAAAAACAACCAACAAGAAATTAAAAATGAAGTTCAAGAAGAAGATAAAGAAAAATTATCTGTACTTCCTGAATATCGTTCTTTGCTTGGAATTAAAAGATTTAAACCCACAGCAAATGGAAGCATAAAAGAAGACATTAAAAATATTTCACCAAAGAATTAACATAACTTTTTAAATAGTTTCCTTTTACCCAAAAATCATTAATACACTAAATAGTGTATTTAATTTTTTGCCAAAAAAGTACATACTTAGATATGTAGAATTAGTGGGTAATTAAGGCGGTAAAATTTGTACAATACTATATACCCAAATTATGTTAGACCATATATCGGGTTGAATAATGGACAAATAAAGAAAAAAGCAGATGATGAGAAGAATGCTCAATCATCTCAACAGGCTGAAAATAATAACCCACATCAGGTTGAAAACAATACACAACAAGAATCTAAAGGTAGAAGTTTATTAACCAATTCTTATTATCCTACAGGCGAAAAAGTTGCTATTGATTACACAAAGCAACAAATTGGTATTGAACAAGTTTTAAAAGATTTTAGAAATACCACAAATGCTATTGGTGCGCCAGCCAATGTTAAAGAAGAAGTTGAACAATATTTAAAAATAATTGAAAATCAAGCGCAAAAAATTGCCCCTAATCCACAAGCTATTCAATCTAATTTAAAAAATGCATCTAAATTATTAGATGAATATATTACAAATACACTAAAAAAACCGTCTAAAGTTGTTGAAAATTGGGTAGATGCTTTATTTTTACAACAAATAAATTATAAAGCTCAACAACCAATACAAGAAGAAATAGTTGAAGAAATCCCACAAACAGAAATTCTTCCAACGGAAATTGTTGAAGTTGCTGAACCAAGTGAAGAAGCAGTTGTTATAACTCCAACACCTAAAAATGAAAATGGGGTTTATGTACCATCAGATGCAATGCTTAAAAGATTATTCGTTCAAGCAAAAAAATATGGTGCAATTAATGAAAAAGAAAAAGCATTATATGCTTTTCAAACTGCTATGGATTACGCAAAAGAAATTGGTGATGACCAAACTTGCGCAATGATTCACTTTGAAGAAGGTAGAATTTACGATAATTTTAATAATTTAAGTGATGCATTATACAATTACGATAAAGCTATAAAACAAACAAAAGACAATAATTTAAAAGCAAGAGCTTCTTTATCAATGGGCAAAATTTATGATGATTACATAAAATTTGAACCTGCCGTTGATCATTACTGCGCTGCTGTTGCGTACGCTGGCGAAGCAGATAACTTACCATTACAATCAAAAGTTTTATCTAACTTAGCTCAACTTCATTCTGAAAGATATGATAAGAAAAACACTTTTATGTTTATGGATTTATCTGATATTGTAGCTGATGAAACAAAGAACGATAAAATCATTGGTGCTATTTCTTATAGGAATGCTGATTCTTGTGAAAGATTAAATGAAACAGCTAAAGCATTAAAATATTATGGAAAATCTGCTCAAGCCTATGCGAATACTGACAATAAAGAAGCATTAGCAAAAGATTATAAAGCTGCTGCCGATATTATGCTTAAATATGGCAATAAAGCTAAAGCAAAATCGTTGTTATCAAAGGCTTTTGTTGCCGTTCAAGCTTGTGGAAATGATAGATTAAAACAAGAAATAACAAATTCTTTATATAATTTAAGCTAAATTTATTAATAAATTATTTATGTAAAAAAAATTAATAACCTTCGAAACATGTATTGTATTTTATTTTTGAGGTGGTATTATCATTGTACAAATATTAATTAAAAGACTTACCCACCGAAAAAGTCACAAAATTAAAAAAGGAAAACAGAATGACAATTAATCTAAAAAACAAAGCTGATATCGTAAAAAAATACGGCAAAAATGAAAAAGATACAGGAAGCGTTGAAACCCAAATCGCTTTATTAACAGAAAAAATTACTGAATTAACAGAACACTTAAAAGCTAATGCAAAAGATTTCCAAGGCAGACGTGGTTTGTTAATGATGGTAGGTAAAAGAAAAAGATTATTATCATACTTAAAAGATAGAAATCTTGACGATTACAGAAAACTTATCAAACAATTAAAAATCAGAGAAACAAAATAGTTTTCAAAAAATAAATAAAAAATAAACCACAGAACCCAATGTGGTTTATTTTTTTGTGTAAAAGTTACTATTTTTTATTTTAATTTATTATTATCTATGCCAAGAAATTTTCTTATATTATCTTCTAATATATTACAATTTTTAGAATAATAAATGCCAAAGAAAATTACTAATAAGCCAAGTGCAACTAAAACAATAGGGAATATAAGCGTATTTTTAAATAATACAAAAGAAAGATATCCTAAATAACTCCAAAAACTAAGAGCGCCAATAATCATAAATATTTTTCTTTTTAACAATACACTTATAAACATATATACGATGCTGAAAATTGCAATTAAAAAGCGAGTGAATTCCACATTCCACTTAAATTGGAACAGAACTGAAACTAATACTCCCCAAAACATTATTGCCCCAAAAATGTATAACCAATGCGAGTAATCTACAGTTTTTTGTTTGTTTCTATCCATTTTAAAAGCAGCTCCAAGCATTATCATAGAAAAAATGAATGTCGAAAATTTTCTCATTTCCCAAGTTGGTTCTATTGCTTGTCCCAAACATAAAGGAACAATATCCATAGATAAAAACCACATTGCATAACAAATTGGCAGAGTAAGTAACGGAAATTTTCTATATTTAAAAAATATAAAACCAACAATTATTGTTGCTATTTCCATGAATATCCAACCACCACGTACTAATATATGAAACTCATTATATTTATTAAGGTCTTTTGGCATAACCCCAATTAAACTTTCAAATGCCCATACTAATAATGGAATAATACTTACAGCACAAACATATAATAAACCACCAGGTGTTTTTTTATCTTTTTTCCAAAGAAAATTTCCTACAAGAACAAAAAGAAGAAAATATAATATTGATATAACTAATACTCCACCATGAGCAAAATTGTTCCATATACTGCCTAAATACCAACCCATTGTCGAAATGATTATAAAACCACCAAAATAGTATAAAAAATTTTCAATATTATATTGTGGTTTATTATTAACAGACAATTCTTTAGTTTTTTCTCCATTAGAATTTTGTTTTGATAATGAATTAAAATATTCTAATAAATTATTAAGTGTTTCTAAAGAAATAATACCTTCTTTTTGTGCTTGTACTAAATCTAATTTATTAAAATGCATAAATACCCCTATTCTTATTAAATAAAATGGTGTCGACAGGGGGACTTGAACCCCCACAGCTCTCGCCACATGCCCCTCAAGCATGCGTGTCTACCATTCCACCATGTCGACATATTCAAATTTTAATGTGCTAATCACTATCTAATTCTATTAATTTTCCCTAACTTCGTCAACCTTAAACCCGTAATTCAAAATCAATTAAATGAATGGTTTACTTTCTCAAAAAATTCATTAATATGTTAGTACGGCAAAGTATGAATATAGGAGTAATTATATGAGTATACTAAACGGACAAGCTTTATTATCTTCTGCAATGGCAGGTTTAAGCAATACCTATACAACATTAATGGGCAGTGATAGTGCTTCTGGCAAAGGTTTAACTTTAGATGATTTAAACAATGTTTCAACAACAACTATGAACGCACTTGGTAATAATATGTCTTTCTTACAATATATGTCATCTAATTTTAAAACTTTAGATAAAGATGGCGATGGCGAAATTACAAGCAAAGATATGAGTTCTTTAATGGACACAATGCAATCAAAAGGTTTAACTTATAACGAAATACAATATCTATGTACAACAGGAAATGCTGATTCTTCATTATTATCAACTGTTTTAACTTATTTCAACAAGATTGATAAGAACGGTGATGGAAGAGTAACAAGCGAAGAAATCACTAAATTTAGTTTAGATTGCCAACAATATGAAGTAGAAGCAAAATATAAATCTTATAAGGCTTCAGAAACAAGTTTATACTACAACGATGGAGTAGAAGACGATTTAACAAGTGTACTTGATTCTATGCAACCTAATATAAATGGTAATAAAGATTCATAAGAACACAATAAATAAGGGGCTAATAAAGCCCCTTTTCTTTTTTTATTAATTAATTTGCAAAATTATGCGCTAAATCAACTATTTCTTCAATATTATATTCATAATCTGTTTGTTGATTTGTCAAATAAACTAAATACTCTATATTTCCTTTTGGACCTTTTATTGGTGAAAATGTTAGTGCTTTTACAAACAACCCTTTTTCTTTGCAGAAATTAAGCACATTTTCTATAACCTCAATATGTGTTTCTTTTTCTCTAACAACACCATTTTTACCAACTTGTTCTTTTCCTGCTTCAAATTGAGGTTTTATCAAAGAAACAATTTCAAAATTTGTTTGATTAGATAAATTTATAATATTTTCCATTACTTTTGTTATAGAAATAAAAGATAAATCCATTGTTAAAAATTCAGCTTTTTCTTCACCTTCATCATAAACTTCTTCAATAGCGCAATTTTTAACATTAACTCTTTCAATAACCTTAACTCTATCATCAGTTCTAAGCTTCCAAGATAATTGCCCATAACCAACATCAACGCTATAAACCTTTTTAGCGCCATTTTGAAGCATACAATCAGTAAATCCACCAGTTGAAGCGCCTGCATCTAAACAAACTTTGCCAGTCAAATCAATACCAAAAGCTTTAATAGCTTTATCCAATTTGAACCCACCACGAGAAACAAATGGCATAGATTTAATCTCAAAATCAGTATCTTCTTTTACAGCAAGTTGAAATCCTGCTTTTGTAATTACAACGCCATCAACTTTAACATCACCAGCCATAATTGCTGCTTGTGCTCTGCTTTTGGTTTCAAAATAACCATTATCAACTAATATTTTATCTAATCTTTCTTTAGCCATTAAAAATTAAATATCCTTTTTGCATTTTGTGTTGTAATTTCTTTTACTTCTTCAACAGAAATACCTCTTAAATCAGCTATTTCTTGAGCAATATATTTTAAATATTTTGGCGAATTGCGTTTGCCTCTATAAGGAACAGGTGTTAAATATGGCGCATCTGTTTCAAGTAATAATTTATCAAGTGGAATACAAGTAGCAACTTCTTTTAAATCTTTTGCATTTTTAAATGTTACTACTCCACCAATTGCAATATAATAGCCTTTTTCAACACACTTTATGGCAAATTCTTTATCACCTGAAAAACAATGGAAAACAACTGATTTTAAATCATATTCACCAACAATATCAAAACAATCTTGATGAGCCTCTCTATCGTGTATTAAAACAGGAAGCTTAAGCTCTTGAGCTATTTTTAATTGCTTATGCATAATAGCTTTTTGTTCATCTTTAGTTTCAGGACAATAATGATAATCTAAACCTATTTCGCCAATCGCAACAACTTTTTGATTTTTACAAAGCTCATAAATTCTTTTTTCAACATCATCATTATATGTTTCAAACTCTGATGGGTGAATACCAATAGCACAATAAAGCATTTCATCTTTTTTGCACAAGTCGATAATCTCATCAAAAGTAGATGGTTCAACACCAGGAATAATAACTTTTTCAATTTCTTCTTTCTTCATTTCATCAAGAAGAGAATCAAAATCTTCCATATATTCATCAAAATTTATATGCGAATGGGTATCAATCATCTTGGCTATTGTTCTCTTTCATCTTTTATTTTAATAATATAACAAATAAAAATGTATAAGAGTGTAAATTTTTATACAAAAATTGTAAAAAAAAAATATGTTTATCATTTATACTAATAGGTAAGTTGGAGAAAGCCGTGGCAAACTTAATAGAACAAGCATTAGCAAGACCAACATCAATAACACCAACTATTGCTAATAATAGCCAAAACCAAGCACCAGCAAAGAAAAAACTTGATAAAAAAGTTATTGCAGGGGCAACAATTGGTAGTGCTTTAGGTATTGCAGGTGCTGTTGCAGGGGTTTACCATATGGCTAAAAAAGGTGATCCAAAATTATTACTTCGCAATTTGGCTTACGAAGAAAAAGATGTTCTATTAATAGGTGCTGGTTCTGTTTTAGGTGGTTTAACAGGTGGATTATTAACCGATAAAGAAAAGAAAAATACTGTTCCAAAAATTAGAGAAGCAACAGAACAAATGGTTGGTTGCATTGCTCTTCCTGTTGGTCTATTAGCTGCAGGAAATAAACTTTTAGATAAAGCCAATATAAAAATGCCTCAATTAAAATCTGCAAGCACTATGGCAGAATATGTTAATAATGCTCTAAAACATCTACCAAAAGTTCTTACAACTGTTGGTTGTTTAGTTGCAGGTATGTTCCTTGGTCATGAAATTATGACAAAGGTTAATAACAAAATTTTCAAAGAAGAAGATAACCATAAAATAGAAGCAAAAGATTTTCTTGTTCATGCTGATGATCTTTGTGTTGCTTCAAGTTTAATATTTAAAGATACAGAAAAAATTTCTAAATTAACCAACAAACTTTTACCTTTAAGTTTTATTTTATCTGGTATTAAAACAGGCACAAGACAAGCAGAATAATATTGCTATTGTTTAAAATCCTTGATTAATATAAAATAAACACATAGGGATAGAGGTAAAACAATGAATATAAACGGTCTTTTACAAAGAGAAAGCGACTATATTGCAGCTGAGCAATATGAAGAGGCATATGAATTATTAAAAAGTGGTTATGAAGAACACAAAAATAATGCAGAATTTTTAGAGCATATTGCCCTATTAGCAAAAACTCTTGAAAAACAAGATGAAGCTGCAAAGTATTGGGAAGAATTAGTTGTTGTTAATCCAAATTCAATTGTTGCATACTCTGAATTATTAGACATATATGACGGTACAAATAAATATAAATACTATATTACTCGTGCTAAATATAAAATTTTAAACGAAAAAGTTTCTCAATCTATTGATGATTATAAAAAAGCAATTAATTCTACAAGTGAAGAAGATGATATTGTAAATGCAAGATTTTTACTTGCAAAAGCTTACGAACACGAAAACAGAACTCAAAACGCAATAGATGAATATTTTAGAATTATTGAAACAAGAGACGATTTAGGCATTTTCTTAAAATTAGCAGATTTATATTGCGAATTAGACGATAAATATTCTGCAATAAACATATTAGAACGTGGCGTTAAAGCATATGCAGATAACGAAATGATTTGCGAATATTTAACTAAGCTTTATATAAAAGAAGGTCAATTTGAAAAAGCTATTGAATATGCAAAAAATGATTTTTCTAAAATCAAAGCATATTTGATGAAAGGTGATAACGCATTAGCATTTGAACTACTTGAAAAAATAGAAGATAAATCAAACGCTAATTATCCAGCATTAATGGCAGAATATTATTTCAACCTACAAGACTTTGAAAAATGTAATGAATTTATTGAAAAATTCAGAGAATTATCACCTCAAAACCCATTGGTTTATCAAATGAAAGCATTAGTTGCTGACGCAAATGATGACTCTTTTGGCTACCACTACAATATGGGGAAATGCTATTCATACAAACAAGATTATGAAGTAGCTTTGGTTGAATACTTAAACGCTCATAGAATTGACGCTAACAGAAGTGAAGCTATTAAAGAAATTATCAAAATCAACGAAGCCTCTGGCGACAAAACAAGTTTAATGGAATTTTATGAAAAATTAATTAGACAAGAACCAGATAATACCGTTGCGTTAAAAGGCTTAGGCGATATTTACGCAGATATGTACGAATTTTCAAGTGCAATAGAATACTATGAAAAATTATTAAAGGTTTCACCTAACGAATATAGCGCATATTACAATATTGGTTTATGTTATGAAAAAACAAGACGAATTGGCGCAGCAAAAGAAGCCTATGAAAAATATTTATCAAAAGCACCTTTATCACCTGATACAGAAAAGCTAAAAGAAAAAGTAGCGAAGATGGAAAATGGTTCAGCTGAACAAGCAGGTGTTGAAGAAGAAGGCTTTATTGATAAAATAATGAGATTTTTCACAAAGAAATAAATTTGTTCGTCATTCTGAGTGTAACGAAGAATCTCTTTATCTATCGTATAAAATTCTTGTGATTCTTCACATTCATTCAGAATGACAAATATTACTTTTAATTAGCAAAAAATATATTTACATGTTTTCTTCTTATCAAGAAAACAATTCACTATGAAAATCTCCCCAATAAATATAAATTACAATAGCCAAACTCTTGTCCCTAAAAAACAACAAAATCAACAACCAAGGGGAAATTTTGAACTGCCAAATTATACACAAACCAATGCAATTCATTTTACAGGGCTTATATCATCATCAAAAGATTTATTATTTAACCGAGAAATAAAACAAAAATTACAAGAACATAAAATAGTGCTTGATGAAACGAATGCAGAGATAACCACGCCTAAAAGAATGGTTTTAGAAAAATTCTTTTCTGATGAAAGAATATATAAAAATGAACATTTTAAAAGCAGAGCTAATGAAATTTTGTGGAATGCAAGAACTAAAGAACAAGCCGAATATAAAATAAAAGCTTTAGATGTTTTTTTGGCTCACGAAAAAGAAATAAAGGATAACTTATTAACTAATATTTTTATAGAGTCATTAACGTTTTTAAATGATGATATTCAACTTGATATAATGGATTTTGCTTTTTCTAATGAGGAAATGTATAAAAAAGATATGAAGCGTGATATAAGCGCAAGTGTTTTTTATTTTCAATATTTTCAATATATAGAAGAAGGTCCTCAAGCAGAATTATTTAAAGCGATACTTTCTGATGAAAAATTTTATTCTAATTTAAGTGTAAGTAATGCTTGTCCTTATTTATTTAAAGATACTCGTTCATATCCTCAAGTTGAACTTAAAAAAAGTTTAATGAAAAAATATGCAGAAAGCGAAGAACTTCAAAATAGCAAAGAAATACAAGATCAAATTGGTTGGATAATTAATGGCACTAAAAATAAAGAAAGATATAACTTATATAACAAAGTATTAGATAACAAAGATTTGCATAACAGATTTATAGACTTCAGCCACGCAATAGAAAACATTGAACATCCTGAACAATATAAATTTTTAGACTATGTTCTCGGTGAAGAAAAAATATATAAAACAAGTTCATTATGGAACTTTGCAGAAATGGCGCTTGAAACAGAATCTGAACTTCAAGCAGAAGGTCGAATTAAAATCCTAAAAAAACTTAACGATGAAAATTTCCAAGCAAAATTCCCCAAAGTTAACTTGGAAGATTGGAAGAAAAAATTTGTTAGCTCTATAAGACCATTAAGTGAAGCTGAGCCTAAAATTAATGTTTTAGATAAAATTTGTTCTGATGAAAAATTATATAAGAACCCTAATCTTTTGCATTATATAGATGATATTGTGGAAGAAATAAATAGTGAAAATGATGCAGAAAATTTTATTAAAATAGCAGATATCTATTTAAAAAATCCTTATTTGCACGAAAATCAACACGTTAGCATAAAGCTTGGCGAAATTTTACGAAATATAGAAACCAAAGAAAAATTATACCTTGTAGAAAAAGTATTAACAGATGAAACTTTTTACAAAAATAAAAAGTTTATGAAACAATTTGATAATGCATTACACGGTTTGCATAGCTCTGGATATGCCAAAGATAAATTGGATATTTTTGAAAAAGTAATTAATGATAAGAAATTATTAAGAAATAAAAATGTAATTAATAACCTTTCTTCTCTTATGTGGTATTCACAATTTGGTTTTCATAGAGAAATGATAAATAATGTTTTAAATGATAAACATTTTTATACCCAAAAATCTTTTATGGATAATTTGCCAAACATAATTCATAACATTGATGAAGATTTCCAATACAATTTTGCCTGCGAACTTTTTAAAGACAAAAAATTAATTAAAGATAAAAACTTCATGCGCAATGCAGGTGGCATAATATCTCGTGTAGAGCCTCAAACAAGAAATTACGCTTTAATGTTAATAGAAGAATACAAAAAAGGCGAACTTGCAGCTGATGACATTTGGGTAGTTTTAGATTCTTACAAAGAATTTACATATGACCAAGTAAAAAGAGCCAATAAAATTATTGGGAAGAAAAACTTAAACAACTTATCATTAGACGATAAAGTAACAGCCTATAAATTTGCTGATGTTTATCAAAAAAATGATATTAATGAAATTACAACAGATGGTAAAAAATACTTTTTAAAATCACTATTGGCTTTAAATGCAGACTTATTTGACTATGCAGATAAGCCTTCTGCATTATATGAATTTTTCCCTTTATTACCTAAAAATACAGAAGAATATTGTAGTTTAGTAAAGAATATTGTAACTTCAATGGGTATTGAAACAAATGAAATTAGCTCAGAACAAGCCAAAGAGT
>JAZSQW010000181.1:0-5319 GCA_045538205.1 Candidatus Avigastranaerophilus sp.
TATTATTACCTATTTAATTTATAAGGACAAATTTTTAAAATTCAAGAAACAAATTTAGTAAAAAAACTATACATAAAATGGTTTTTTATTTGAAATCATGCCTAATTTAATATATGCTAAGAAATATATTAAGAGATTTAGGGATAATCTTATTTAAAGAGGCAAGAGAGAGTATGGAAAAATTTCTCAACGAAAATATGTATACGTTAGATTTGGGTGATGTTAATACTGCACCTGAAATTATTTTTGAACTAAGTTCTGTTTTAGATAATGACGATATAAGAAACAAAAGAGTTTGCTTAAAATTAGGTAAGGTTGATTTAAATCAATCACAATTATTAAGCATTAAATCATTAATTAATGGTATAGATTCTACTCTTTCAAGCATAGAAACAAAATCTGTAGAAACAGAAAAAGTTGCAATTTCTTTAGGCATTATTGTTTCTAATGTATCTGCAGAAAATGCTACAGAAATAGTTCCTGCAATGCCTTATAAATCTGTTGAAGAATTTAAAGAAGAAATAATAAAAGAAGAAATTAATACAGATTTAGTTGAAGAAACACCAATTAATACAGAGGAAGCAACAACTGTTAGTGAAGAAACAATTATTGCAGAAGAAGTAGTTGCTACAGAAGAAACACCTATTCAAGAAGAATATAATGTTCAAGAAGAAGTTTCTCCTTCTGAACAACCAAAAGAAGAAATAAAAGAAGAAACAGTGTTATATCCAACAGATATCCCTGAAAAAGAAGATGTGCAAGATGAATTAGATGTTATTTTTGGTACAAATCCAGCACAAAATACCTTCTTTGAAATGACACCACAAGATCAATATGCACAAAAAGAAGAATTAACAGATATTATTGTTCCTGAAGTTGAATACACAAAAGAAGATTTAGAAATAGAATCTTTTCCTACAAAATACATAAAACAAACAATACGTTCAGGACAAGTTATAAATTACGAGGGTAATGTAGTAATCATAGGTGATTGCCATCCAGGTTGTGAAATCACAGCTTTTGGCGATATTACAATATGGGGTGTTTTAAGTGGTATTGCACACGCAGGCTCTGCAGGCAACCAAAAAGCAAGAGTTCGCGCATTAAAAATGAACGCAATTCAACTTAGAATAGCAAATTGTTATTCAAGAAGACCTGATTCTTTGAATACAGTTTACATTGAAAAATCAAATTCTTTCACACCGGAAGAAGCAAGAATTATAAACGGTGAAATAGTAGTATTTAAAATAAACGATTAAGGAGCGGATTAGATGGCAGGGAGAGTTATCGTTATCACATCCGGTAAAGGTGGAGTAGGAAAAACAACTACAAGTGCAAACATTGGTAGCGCACTTGCAAAAAATGGCAAAAGTGTTGTTTTAATTGACACAGATATCGGACTTAGAAATTTAGACCTTTTGTTAGGTTTAGAAAATAGAATTGTTTATACTCTTGTTGACGTTGTTGAAGAACGTTGCAAGTTAAAACAAGCATTGGTTAAAGATAAGAAAAATCCTAACTTATGCTTATTAGCTGCAGCTCAAACAAGAGATAAATCAGCTGTAAGCGCAGAACAATTAAAGAAAATTACAGAAAAACTTAAAAAAGACTATGATTTTGTTTTAGTTGACTGTCCAGCAGGTATTGAACAAGGTTTCCAAACTGCTATTGCAGGAGCTTCTGAAGCAATCGTTGTAACAACACCTGAAATGTCTGCTGTTAGAGATGCTGATAGAATTATTGGTTTATTAGAAGCAGCTGAAGGTGTTGAAAGCTACAAACTTTTACTTAACAGAGTTAGACCAAACATGATTAAATCAAATGATATGATGAGCGTTGAAGACGTAGAAAACATCTTATCTTGCGAAAAAATTGGTATCATTCCTGAAGATGTAGGTATTATTACTTCTACAAACAGAGGTGAACCTATTATTAATAACGAAAAAGCATTAGCCGGTAAAGCATATATTAACGTAGCACGTAGAATTATCGGAGAGGACGTTCCTTTCTTAGATATCGATGAGCCAAAAGATCTTGTTGGTAGAATTAAGAAATTCTTTTCAGGCTTATCAAAGCAAGGAAAGGAGTAACCAATGAAAACACTTATTGCTGATATTTATAATAGAATAGTAGAGTTTTTCCAATCAGAAAAACAAGGTAACACAAGCGAATGTGCAACTAACAGACTTCAAGTTATTTTAATGCACGATAGAACAAAACTTGACCCTCTTATTATGAACAAAATGAGAGAAGAATTAATCGAAGTTTTTTCTAAATACGTTGTAATCGACAAAGAAGAGCTTGAAATCGGTTTAAAAAACGAAGGTGACGCTGTTGCTTTAATGTTAAACATTCCTGTTGTTAGATCTAAAACAGAAGAAGAACTTGAAGAAATTAGAAAAAAACTTCAAGAAGAAGAAGCAAAAGTTTCTGATGACGATGAAGAAGAAGAATCTGATGATGAAATAACTGAAGAAGAAGAGGAAGAAGAAATTGTTGAAGGCGAAGTAACTGAAGTAGAAATTCAAGCTACTGCAGCTCCAACAGAAGAAGAAGTTGTTTCTGAAGAAGATGAAATCGTTGAAGAAGACGAAGAAAACACAGAAAAAGAAGATAAAGAATAACAATTATCTACTATAAAAAAGGAAGAACTGATTAATTCAGTTCTTCTTTTTTATTCGCTATAAAATTTTCTGTAAAAGCCATAATAGAATCGGCATCATCTCTTATAATACCTGTTTCTTCATCATTATTTTCTTTTAAATAAGAGTGTATTAATTCTCTTTCTATTTGTTCATAAGCTTCCATTGTTTCATCTGAAAAATCATCAAACAATACAGGTAAGGAATATTCTGCTTCTGTTGCCAAATTCATTATCATTCCAAATGTTTCTTCATTAAACTCTTGTGTTTGTTTATTCACACATTGATTAACAAAGTATTCTACTTCTTTTGGTTCAAAAGAAGCAATTTCAGACAACATACATACTTGTCTTGTTACTTTTTCCATATCATTATTAGGATTTGTTCTTAGATTTTTTGCTATATTAGAAAAACTTTCTAATGACAAAAGACCACAACCATTAGTATCGCAGACATAATCAGTAAACAAACGAGCTAATTTCAAATCAACAATTCCTTTTTCATTTTTAGCAGCGTTTAAAACAGGAGTTTTAAAATCGATTTGCAATTTATCACTAAGCATAAATAATTCATCTGCAATTGGTTTTGTTTCATTATAATTCAAGAAAGAATAACCATCTTCTGTTTTAGATAATTGCATTAATAAAAAAGCTTTATCGAGAGCGATTATTGGAAACTTTTTCTTATTTTCTGCTTCATTATAAAGATATGCATTTGCATTGGTTTTTGCTTTATTCGTTTCGGTATAATAATTTATTTTCATTTTTTTAGGATTAAAAGGAATTACACCTTCTGGCAAATCTATAACAGGAGATTTACGAGCATCTGCTTCGGCGTTAGATATAATTTCTTTAGCAAGTGATTTTATATTTTCGCTAACTTGAACTTCATTTTCATAGAAAGAATCATAAATATGAACAAAATCACGGACATAATCAGCATTTATTTTACCAGTTTTATCTCTAAAATATGTATCAACACAATCTGGTTTTAAAAGAATAGGCTCTTTAAAATGTTTTAACGGAATAGAAATATATTCACCACCATCAACACTTCCTAAAACACGAAAAGGTGTTTCTTTTGCAACTGATTTAAAAGAAACATTATTATACGCTTGATATAATGCGGGATTTGTTACTACTTTCTCTTCCGTCTTTGCTAAATTGTCTAAGTTATTTTGTAGTTTAACAGAATTTTTTATATTTAAATTTCTACTTTGTAAATTATTTATACTATTAATTTTCATAAACCATTTTCTTTCTTAATATTAATAGAAACCCACTAATAATTTTTTTTGCTATTCAACATCGCCATTCTATTCCTGCAAAAGAAGTCGGGATTTGTAGCTTCTGATGAAAGCGTTCCTGTTCCTTCATCATTGAAAGCTTTAAAATAATCTTTAACAACTTGTATTTCTGCCAGCTTATAGTTATATACATAATTAGGCACATAATCAACTTTTACAGTATCAATACTCTCATCAAGCGTTTTGAACATATTTAAAGCACAATTAATGTTTTGTTCATTAAACTTTTTATCTTTTTCACTTGTACATTGATTTAAAATAAACATAAAATCAGGGGAATTATGCGGAACATGTTTAGACAATTTAATCATTTTATCAACAATTGTCCAAGAATGATTTTCTCTATTTTTTCCTGTATCAATAATAAACTTGCTAACTTGTTCAATACTACTAAAATCAAATTTATTTGAATGATAAAAATCTCTTAAATGTTGAAGCAAAAGCATATCACAGCTTTCTTTAGGATTATCAGTTGCATATTTTATTAATGGAGTAGCTATATCAATTCCATAGTCTTTAGCAATAGAATGCAACTCATCAGCCTTTTTAATTCTATCCATATACCCACCACAATACTCATAATTGCTACTAAAAGTATATCCATTTGGTTTTTTGCACATTTGCATATAAACTATTGTTTTTTCCAATGCTTCTTGTTCCATATTTTTAGGTTTTTGTTTTTCATATTCAAGAACAGCACGGCATTCTTGCTCTAACTCATTCAACTTTTCAAGTTTTTCTTTTCTTTGTTCGTGAACATTAAAGTCATAAACATTGTCATTTACGCCAACTAAAAAAATATTTCTTTTATCAGATAAAATATTTGCTAATGCCCCACCATAAAAATCTTGCATAACATAATCATGTTTTTTTAACTCTAAAATCATCTGATCATAAGTAGTACAAAAAACACTAAGATATTCATTATCAATTTTACCTTTTTCATCACGCAAATAGGTATCAACAATATCAGGTTTAATAGTCAAAGGCTTTTGAGTTTCTTGAGTTTTTGCAACAATATATTCTGAATCATCAATTGCTAAAACCTTATAATCAATTTTTGCTTGTGCAGGTTTGAAAAACATATAACGACTACAAAAAGACTGTTGTTTCTGCGGTGATGATTTATAAAAATTTGTATAATAATTTATTGGGGTAACTCTCATAAAATGCATTCCGATATGTATTTACAAGAAAAACCGTAATAAAATTTTTTGCTATGTTACAAAGAAAAAGTGTAAGACTTGATTTTTTAATTTCAGCAGATAATAATATAATTAAGCAAACGAGATATCGCGGGATACTCTGCCGAGGTGAAAGATTAAATATCTTTCGACGAGAGGTAAGCCTGGTACAGGCTGCGACAGGGTA
>JAZSQW010000010.1:0-3464 GCA_045538205.1 Candidatus Avigastranaerophilus sp.
GATATAAGTAAGTTTAAAGAAAATCAAAAGTGAGTATTAATCACATTTATATAAGTCGATTTAATCGGCTTATTTTTTTACTTTTTTTACCAAAGTATAGAAAAATAGCCTCAAATCATTGAAAAAAGGAGGTTTTTGTGATATGATACGCATAGTTAAAAGAAAATTAGCAGTAGAAAAAGAATTACTTTCTAAAATTGAATGGGCTTGCACTTTTAGTAATTGTGAACCAAAGATAAAGAAGGGTAATTTGAGAATGGTTGAAAAAACTAATATTGCTTATGTAGAACCACACAGTGTAATGATTAAAGAAAAGTTATATTTATTCTTTAATCAGCATGAGTATTTCTATATAGGTAATTTAGCAAATAAAATACCACTCTCAAGGTTAAGAGATTTTATCAGTGGCAACTAATACTAGAAGTTTTCTTTTTATCAGCAAGTAATACAAGTAAATAATAAGATAAATTTTTAAGTGTTAGTTAGCTAAAAGCTTTCTAGCACTTTTTTTCTTAGCTCTAGGAAGCAAAGCGACGTAGAGATAAGTTATGCGAAATTTAAAGTTTCTTAGTGACGCAAGGAACTTTAGAAACTTTTAATTCCGTTATGTTTTTAAGGAGGTTTCAAAATGTCAGAGTTATGGAGTCAATCATCAGAAGAAAAGAAAATTGCAGGTATTTATATTAGAGTAAGTACCGAAGATCAAGCACGAGAAGGATTTAGTTTAGGAGAACAAGAAGAAAAATTAAGACAATTATGCAAATATAAAGGATTTGAAGTCTTTAAGGTTTATAAAGATGCAGGAATATCTGCAAAAGATATGAAAAATAGACCTCAATTCCAACAAATGATTGAAGATATGAAGAATGGATTAATTAACTATATAGTAGCTTATAAATTAGATAGGGTTACTCGCAGCGTTCGTGACTTAGAAGTTTTAATTAGTACCCTTGAGAAATATCATTGCTATTTAATTTGTGATAGAGATGATGTAAATACTTCTACTGCAAATGGTCGTTTCTTTGTTAGAATGTTAACAGTACTTTCTCAATTAGAAATTGAAATAGTAAGTGAAAGAACAAAATTTGGTTTAAATGGTGCAATTAAAGCTGGTCATATACCAGGCAAATGCCCTATTGGTTATTATAGAGCTCCAGACAAAACTTTAAAAATAGATAATACAACTAAAGATATAGTTTTAAGAATATTTGAGTTGTATTTAGAGGGTAAAAGCTATCAGACTATTGCAAATATTTTAAATCAAGAAAAAGTGCTATATCCTCAAGTAAAGAAATGGATTGACTCTTCTGTTAATAGAATTATAAATAACAAAATATATATGGGTGATTATGAAAGATATAAAAATGATAATGACAAAGAAACTGAAATCTATATGGATGTTGTACCACCTATTATAACAAGAGCTATGTGGGAAGAAGTTCAAAATCAAAAAGAAACAAATCAAAGAGCATATTGTAGAAATAGAGTCTATATATTCTTTCAAAAACTGGTATGTCCTACTTGTGGTCAAATAATGACTTGCAAAGGAATTGGTGGAAAGAAATCTAAATATATGTATTACTATTGTGATACTTGCAAATTGTACTATAACGAAGATGAAATTGAAAACTGCTTAATTGATTATATATTAGACTTAGTAGAATACGATTATCATGTTAAAAAATATTTCTACCCTATACTTGCTGAAAAGAAAGATGATGAAAGTAAAAAAATTGATGAAGAAGTAAAGAAACTTCTGCAACAGAAAGACAGACTAAAAAAAGCATATATGAATGGTATTTTAGAGATGGAAGATTTCTCTGAAGATTATAAACTAATAGAAGAAAAGCTATCTGTATTAGAAAATAAAAGAATTGATGCACTTGATTTTGATAAAGAAAATTATAACCCACAACACTTAATGGCTAAAAGAGATATTGAAAGAGAAAAACTAACTGAACATGAAATGTATAAAGATGTTTTATTAAAACTTTGGACTATGAAAAGTAAAGATGAAAAACAATCTTTTATTTCAAAATTTATAGATACTGCAACATTAAAGAAGAACAAAGATGGTAGTTTTGAAATAGAAAAAGTAAATTTTAGAAGTAGCTTTATTGAACAGATAGACAAGCTATATGATAAAGGAATTGTTGATGTTCCAACTATGATAGAGCGAGATGGCAAACTTGAAGATGCAAAAGTTAGTGTAAATATGAATAAAGAACAATTAGAGGATTATATTGGAACATTGAAAAAAGAATTAGATATTAACTATATGGATTTAGGAGAATATTACTTCCACGATGATAAGATTGACGAAAATTATGATACTAAAACTGAAGTTGCAAAGATTAGAAACAGAGCTGTAGAATTTAAGATTAAGAAAAATCAAAAGATTATAAGATTTGTAGCAATAAAACAATTTAAAAACTTCTTGGCAAAACCAGAAGGAAAATTACGCTTGGGTGTTGTTACCCACATTACTTCGAAGAAAAAGCATAAATAATTGTTGCAGAAATACGCCTTATCTTTTCTCTGCAACAATTAAATTAACGTGGCACGTTTTGTTTTTACAAAGTAAAAATGAAAGTGGCGATAGTTAATTTGGATAAAATTTATTTGCATAAAATAAATTTTATTGCCTCGCAGAGCCCCCGAGTTTTGATAGCATGTCAAAACTCATAGGGGGTTAGGAATTTTGGCAAGTCAAATTCCTGCGCTACGAAGAAATTTCAAAGGAGGTACTATATGAATGAGGAACTAGCATATTCTATTCACTTAGGTAGTGATAAGAATAGAACAAATAAAGCAAAAGAAATAGCAAAAACTAATCCATCAGGAACAACATCATTTTCAAATAACGCTATTCAAAATGCAAAACAATTATCAGATGTCAATAAACACAACTTAAGAGATTATGACAAAAATAGAGATGATATTTTTGTCATATATGGTTCAAATAATTTGTTTAATGATGTTAGGGACTTATATTTACAAGAATTTGAACAAGCTAGAATTGAGTATAACGAGAAACAAACTCGTGAAGATAGAAAACTCAAAGACTATTTTAATAAAATTTCACAAGATAGCCAAAGAGATTTAGCTTGTGAAATTATTATAGAGCTTGGAGATATGGACTTTTGGAAAGAAAAAGATATGAGATATAAAAAGAAAATGTCAGATGTATATAATGAGCAAGTAAAAGACTTAATGAAAGTAGTTCCAGAATTTAAAGTAGCTAATGCAGTAATACATTATGACGAAACCTCTCCCCACATGCATATAATTGGTGTACCTGTAAAAGATGATTATAAAAAAGGTATGAAAAAACAAGTAGCTAAATCTCAAATTTTTACTAAAAGTTCTTTAAAAGTAATACAAGATGAAATGAGAAAATGTTGTATAAAATCATATAACAAATTTTATGACAAAACATCTGAACTAAAGAAAAAGCAAAAAGG
>JAZSQW010000071.1:0-15609 GCA_045538205.1 Candidatus Avigastranaerophilus sp.
TATTTTCTTAAAATTCCATCAATAGCAATAGAAATATCCCCTGTTTCTTCTGAAACAATAATACAAGCAGAATCAGAAATTTCACTTGCACCAATTGCAGCTCTGTGTCTTGTACCATATCTCCAGCTAAGCTTTGGATCTTTTGTCAAAGGTAAAAGAACACCTGCTGCAACAATTTTATCCTTATGTACAACCAACGCACCATCGTGCAATGGAGTATTAGGAAAGAAAATTGTAAGAATTAATTCAGCAGAAACATCTGCATTTACCATTGTACCTACATCATTATAAAGAGCTCTATCTTCAGTTTTTTGAATAACTATCAAAGCCCCTCTTTTAACTCTACTGCAATATTTTACAGCCTCTGTTATTTCTTTTATAACATTAGTTTCTTCTTCTTGATTTTCCATCTTGTTAAAGAAGAAATTTGTAGAAACAAATTTTGTTTGACCTATATGAACCAATAATTTTCTAAGTTCAGGTTGGAAGACAATAACCATAGAGAATAAAATTGCAGTTAATAAATATTGTGCTATTTGACCTAAAATTTGAAATTCTAAAGCAATCAGAATTGAACTAAAAGTCCAAGCCGCAATAATAAATAGTAGAATTCCTCTAACTAATTTTTCAGAATGTTTATTTTTTATGAATTTCATATACACATAAAAAACAACAAAGATTAGAACTAAAATCTGAAATACATCTTTCCAAGTAAAAGAAGCAGAGCCACTAAACAACTCTACATGACTAATAAAATCTTTGTATAAAACTAAGAAGTTATCTATCATTTTTACCTATTTTAATCCTTCAGGAATCACATCAGACTCACATAATTGTTCATATGTCTGTCTATTTACTATGATATCAGATTTTCCATTATTTACAAGTACAACAGCCGGTTTTAAAACTCTATTATAATTGCTTGACATAGAGTAACCATAAGCACCTGTATTGTAGAAACAAATAACATCACCTTCTTCTATTACAGGAAGTTCAATATCAACTGCTAATATATCACCTGACTCACAATGTTTTCCTGCAATAGTAACAACTTCTTTTTCTGTTTCATTTGGTTTATTTGCCACTTCAACAGTATATTCAGCCTGATACAAACTTGGTCTTATATTATCAGACATACCACCATCAACTGCTTGATATCTTCTGCCATTCGGAACTTGTTTTGAGCTACCTGCTGTATATATTGTTACACCAGCAGTACCAACAATGCTTCTACCTGGCTCTATAAAAATATCAGGTTCTTTTATTCCATATTTTACAGAATTGTCTTTTATTGATTTGATAATTATTTCTGCAATATCATAAGTTGAAATAGGGGTATCTTTTTCAGTATATTTTATACCCAAGCCACCACCTATGTTCATTTCGGATAATTCAATATCAAATTTTTCTTTTATTCTCTTTGTTTCTTTAAAAAGAACTTCAATTTCATCATAATAAACTTGAGTTTCAAATATTTGAGAGCCAATATGTGCGTGCAAACCAACCAAGCTCAAATTTTTACACTCTGCCTGAATTAACTCAATAGCTTCATCAATTTGAGTCAAATCAAATCCAAATTTAGAATCCAAATGACCTGTTTGAATATATTCATGAGTATGGCATTCTATTCCAGGAGTAACTCTTAATAAAATTCGAACAGTTTTATTATAAGCTTCAGCAACGCTATTTAATAAAGATAATTCGAAGAAATTATCAACAGAAATAGTACCAACTCCACACTTAATTGCTAATTCCAACTCATCATATGATTTATTACTACCATTGAATAAGGTTTTAGCCATATCAAAATCGGCAGATTTTGCAGTATAAATTTCTCCACCAGAACACAAATCTAAACCAAAACCTTCTTGTTGCATTATTTTACACATAGCTTTTGTCATAAAAGCTTTTGATGCAAACATCATTTTTATATTAGGATAATCTTTAAAAGCATCTTTATAACTTTTAGTTATAGAACGAATTGTTTGTTCATCATACACATACAATGGTGTTCCATACTGATTTGCCAAATCAATCAAATCACAACCACCAATTTGTATATTTCCTGCTTCATTTACAGTTGTTGTTATTGGTTTAATGTTTTGGTTAGCACTAATCATACTATCTCCCTTTTTCTGCTTCTATAATAACATAAAATTCAAGTAAAAACTTGATTATTCAATAAAAAGTATTATTATAAAAATATGAATAAATTTATTAGTTTAGTAGTGGTTTTTATATTATTTATTGGAAGTGTTTTTGCTTCCGACTTAGATTGCGATGCTTTATATGATGCGGCGCAACCATTCCCTTCTAAACTATATAACGACATAGATCCTTATCAAGATGAAGATTCAATAAGATATGCTTGGTCTCCATATCCATTATTCAGAACTTCTGCAAATTTATATTTTAAAGATTATAAAATAGAACCTGGCTATTATATTTTGACGCCAAGAGTATTAAGTGGGAATGATTATGTTTTGTTTAAACAAAATGGGAAAGTTCAATTTATTATTCCTGTTGCACAAAAATCTGCAACTCCATTGAATTTTTATGAAGCGAACACTCCTAAACCAAAACTTACAAAATGGCAATCTTTCTGCACAAAAGTTCGTAAGAAATTTTATGACACAGCTACAGATGCCAAAAGAGTAACTCCACCAAGCTCTGTTGTAAATGTAGAAATGGATTCTGAATATATCATTCTAAACCTATATTATGGCGAAGATAAATTTGTTCTCTTATTCAAACGTAATCCATACTAAATACTAATCACCTATGTAATTGTTCTGATGTTGATTATGAATTACTTTTAATTCAAATGCGAACATATTACTCTACAATATGTTGCATAATATTAACTATTTTACTTATTTATTATAAAGAAATATAATAAATATAGGCAGGAGAGGAGTTTATTTTGCCGGAGCATAATTACCAATACAGATCTCAACAAGATTTATATACACAAATGTACGAGCAATACTATTTCAAGCAAACACAACCAATTCATGTTGTTCCGGTTAGATCTGTAAAAAAAAGCAAAAGAATAAAAAAGAAAAATAACTTTTTCCAAAAATTAATTAGTTTCTCTTTTCTATTTTGCTTATTAGGATTTATACTTCCTTTTGCTTTTGATAACTTTATTGCAGATATTTTTCCTGAAAATACAAATAATGCATTAAATGTTGATTATAACAAACTTTTATATCCAACAAATTCATATTTATACTCTAAAGATTTATTTTTAGGAAAATACATAATAAAAGACACAGAATATACAAAACCTTTAATGGTTGATATTCCGGAAAACAGAGAAATGAAATCTCTTGAAAACAAATTATTAAATATTGCAGATAAATACAAAAAAATAAAACCATCAATATATGTTTGGAATTATTCAACTCAAAACTATGTAAATATAAATGCAGATGAGATTTTCCCTGCTGCAAGTATTATTAAAATACCTGTTTTAATCGAAATGTTTAGAGAAATCGATAAAGGCAAGTTCTCTTTATACGACACTATGGTTTTAGAAGACTATTATAGAGCATCGGGTTCTGGCAAATTGCAATATTCACAAAGCGGAAGAGAACACACAATGGATTACTTAGCCAAAATAATGATTGAGAATTCAGACAATTCTTCAACAAATATGATTATGGCAAAAATGGGCGGAATGCCAGAATTAAACAGAGAAATGAAAAAATGGGGTTTAAAAACAACTCACGTTAATAATTGGCTTCCAGACTTAGATGGTACAAACGTAACTACAGCAAAAGAAATTGCACAAATGTTATACAATATAGACCAAACTGATATTGTTTCTGTTGATGCAAAAAAACATATGGCTGATTATTTATCTCACGTAAAAAATAATAGATTATTAAAAGCAGGTTTACCTTCTAAAGCTATTCTGCTTCATAAAACAGGTGATATTGGCTATATGTTAGGCGACTCTGGCATTGTAAAAACCCCTTCTGGTAAAAAATATATTGTCTCTATTTTAGCTAAACGTCCTTACAACAACCAACAAGGGAAAAAATTCATTGTAGAAGCTTCTAAAACAATATACAATCATCTTTCTTACTAATTAAATAGCAAATTAATTATTTACAATACTTCTATTATTAAGGTAAATGTTTTACTTAAAAATTTTTCTGTTATAATTATAGTAGGAAATTTCTAATGAAGAATTCAAAATTAACATTATTTATATTTTTAGGTTTAGTTTTTGGTGTTATTGTGGGCTGGAAGTTCCCTGAAATAGGGCAACAAATGCACCCATTAGCTCAAATGTTTTTAAACATGATAAAAATGATTATTGCTCCATTACTATTTTCTGTTGTTGTTACAGGTATTGCTTCACATGGAAATAGCGCAAAAGAAATAGGCAAGTTAGGAGCAAAAACATTTATATATTTTGCTTGTGCAACAACATTGGCTTTGATTATTGGTTTAGCAGTTGGAATTATTGTAAAACCAGGTGAAGGATTTGCCACAAATTTAGTTTCATCAAATATGATGGACACTGTATCTGTAATGGCGAGCCAAAATTTACACGATACATCAAGTTCTTTATTAGTTAGCATTATTCCAACAAGCATAGTCAAAGCAATGGCAGATGGAAATTTATTACAAATAGTAGTATTCTCTATTTTCTTTGCATTAGCTATTTGTGCTGCTGGAGAAAAAGCAAAACCTGTTATCAATGTTATTTCTTCATTAAGTGAAGTAATGTTCAAATTCACACACTTTGTTATGTACTTTGCTCCAATTGGGGTTTTTGGCGCAATTGCATATACTATTGCCGAAAGTGGTATTGGCATTATGGTTAATTATGCAAAAATAATTGGCGCTTTATATTTTGCATTAGCAATATTTTTAATAATAATTTTAAATATAGCTTGCAGGATTGTTGGCATTTCTGTTTTCTCTGTATTAAGAGCAATAAGAGAACCTGCTATTTTAGCTTTCACAACAACAACATCTGAAGCTGCTTTACCTCCTGCAATGAAAATAATGGAAAGTTTTGGCGTTTCCAAAAACATTGTTGGTTTCGTTATGCCAACCGGTTATACTTTTAACTTAGATGGTTCAACACTATATTTAGCAATGGCAATGCTATTCTCAACTCAAATAGTAGATATTCATTTATCTCCAATGCAATTGTTCTTAGTAATGGGAACTTTAATGCTAACAAGTAAAGGTATAGCAGGTGTTCCAAGAATTGCATTAGTTGTTTTAGCAGGAACTTTGTCAGGTTTTGGTTATCCTTTAATTGGCGTTGCTATTTTACTTGGTATTGACCAAATATTAGATATGGGTAGAACAACAGTTAACTTAATTGGTAATTGTATTGCAACTATTGTCGTAGCGAAATGGGAAAATGAATTCAACTATACAAAAATGGAAGAATTCAACAGCCAATTTATAAAGAATAAAAAAGCAGATTTCTTAGTAAACGATAAAGTAATTAATGAAATATCAATAGAAGAACATTCAGCTATTGGTTCTAAATTCAATAATTAATTATTATAAATCATTTTGAGTAATATCAGAAAAATCAGGAAGTTCTTCTTTCTTAACTTCTTTTTTTGCTGTTTCTATTTTTGTTGAATTAACAACTTCTTTTTGTTTTACCGAATCTTTAGGAATAACCCACATAAAAGAATTAATCGCATTCAATGCATCTAATTTGCCAAAAATATTTACCTTAAACAAATTAGTTTTATCTGAATAAGAATTATATAATGGAGGTATTTCTTCAGCTATTTTAGATGAAATGCTCATAACATTATTTGAATATTTATATTCTTTATTCATTAAATCTGCAATTGTCACTTCTCCAAAACTACCTAATTTATTAGTAATTTCATTTGAAATTCGTCCATAAATATCAATATTTGCTTGATTTGACAATATATTATGACGCCCTTTTAAATACAAACTCATATTTTGCCCCTGAGTTTTAATTCCTTCTGTCATCAAATATCCATTTTGAAGGAATAACTTTCCTTCGGCAAAATTATATTGTGCTGTATTAGTTTTTGTTATAGCTTCGGCAATTCTATTTAAATTAGCTTTCATAAAGCCATAATACAAAATGTTTTGGGCATATAAATAATATTCAAACTTACCTAAAGTGCCCATTCTTCCATTATAAGAATTGAAATCAACATTTCCATTCAAAGACTTTATTACATTTTTATATTCACCAGTTGTTAATCCAATATTAGATTTAAAATCTACAACACCTGCGATATTATCATCTATCTTACATAAATCATATAAAGATGTTTTCATATCTACATTTTTGCCATTCAACATTATAAATAATTGGCCATGTGGCAAATCGTAATTAATATCACCGGTTACTGTTCCATTATATGCTTTTGCTGAAATATTTTTTGCTTTTAAAATATTATCTTCAATAGAAAAGTCACTACTTATATCCTTTGCTTTCAAATCTAAAATTTGAAAATTATTTATTGTGGCAACACCGTTTTTAACAACTATTTTAGAATTAGCAAAAGGATTTGTATTGTCTTTTATTAAATTGAAAAATGAATTCATATCAAGATTTATACAATTTAATTGAGCATTAGAAACAACTATTTTATCCTTTAAATTTGGGTTTATATCTAAAAAAGCATTAACTTTAGAAGTATTAATTTGAACATCAGGAGCAACAATTCTTATATTTTCTGGAGCCAAATTAATATCAGCATTCTTAATAGCAGTCAAATATTGCTTTAACTTGCAATCAAAAAGTTTTATATTCCCTTTGATTTTAGGATTATCAACATTACCATTAATATTCAAATTACCATTCAAAGAAATTTCTTCCCCGCCCAAATAATTTGAAGAAAAACTTAAAGAACGTGGTATTGCAACTTTTAAATCTTTTAATGAATTATTTTGAATTGAACCATTAATATTTATTATTTTGTTTTCATCTTTTACAACATTTTCGTACAATGATAAATCTTTTAAATGCAAAACATTATTTTTAAAGCTTCCATCAATATTCAAAACTGTTGGCTTTTCAAAAACTTCTTTTATAACTGCATAAGATAAATAATTATGCTGATTAGCTATTAATTGCAATTTGAAATCGGCCATTTCATCAGCAAAATTAATTTTACCTTTTGTTCTTAAACTACCAACAGCCTTATATGGAAAAGCTATTTTTTCTTTTAAAACATCTGCAAAATCAGAAGATAAAATATTACCCTCTACAAAAAGCTCTGTTTTTGGTTTTGTTAAATACTCTAAAATATTTCCTTTTATTATGAAATCAGAATTGGCTATTTTTAATTTATTTTGCGGAAGCATAATCTTCTTATTATCAAAATATGCATTTAACTCAGGCAAATAAATTCGTTTTTTATTATAATTACTTTCTATTTCTTTTGCGATTAATTCACCTTTAAAAATATCTTTTTCTTTTATAAGATTCACTAAAATATTTTTAGATAATAATGGTAAATTTGTTTTTTTATCAACAAGGAAAACATCATTCAATTTTATTTTATTATCAATTTTTAAACCATTTTTTACAGCACCTTTTATTCCTGTTTCAAAAGATAAATCACCTTTTTTTATAATTACAGGCAACTCTTTTTCTTTTATTAATAACGCTACAACATTATTAAAATTCAAATTATTAGAATGTGCTTTTATATCAACATTAACATTTTCATCAACAACACCTGTTAAATATATTGGAGTATTATTTATATTTAAATTGGCTTTTTCTATTGATATTTTATTGTTATTAAAATTAATTTCTGAATTAACATTATTTATATCAAAAGGAATTTCCTTTAATTTAATTTTAGCATTTGAAATTATTGCATTTCCATCTGATTTTAGCTTCTTAAAATCAGAATTTACAGTAAAGTTTGCATTCAACAACCCATCAATAGTTACATCAGAATATTTATTAGGGATATTAATACTTTCAGAGATAGCAGTTAAAATCTTATGCAAATTTCTCAAATTAATTTTCTTTGCATCAACAGATAAATTAATATTTTTCTTTTTAGAAAAATTAAATTTCCCTTTTACTTTAGCAGAATCAGTTTTTGATGTATGGAAAATAGAATCAATCTGAACATCTTGACCTTTAAAAGTCAAATTAACTTTATTATCTTTTAATAAAAGATTATCAACATTCAATGATATATTTTCTACATTCAAAAAACCATTAGCATTTTTGTTTTTATCAATAGATAACTTACCATCAACAACACCTTTTACATTATAATCTTGAATTGTTTTAAATGGAGAAAATGCCACCTGTTGTTGCACTTGAGGAATAAAAGTGGTTACATCTAAATTATAATTTAAATATTCCTTTTTATTTTCAAATAACGCACCATCTAATATAAAATGAATTTTTTCATTAGGAATAAAATCTTTTACTATTAGCTTATCGCCTTCTAAATAAAAAGTTTTATTTAACTTTTCATCTTTTATCTTTAATTTATATCTTTCACAAATAGTATCCGAAACAAATTTATTAAAAGCAAAATTTGTTAGATTATTTTTCTTTGGTAAATTTACATATTTTTGTAAGGATGTTGTATTATCACTATACAATGTAATATTAATAATCGGTCTAATTAATTTTGCATCTTTTACAACAACTTGCTTAAACAATAAAGGTAAAATTTTAACCTTTAACTCTGCATCTTTTAATTTAAGAAAAACTTCATCATTAGGATATAAAAGTAATGTATGATAAAGTTTTATATTCAAATAAGGAGAAAAAGATTGTTGAAAAGAAACATCTTCACAAGAAAGTTTAAGTCCTGTTTCTTTTTCAACTTTTTCTATTACAGTACCTTTGTAGTCATTCAAATCAACAAATTTTGGAATTGCAAACAATGCACCTACATATAAAGAAGAAAGAGATGCTATTGAAATTATGGATGCTAATAAAAATTTTTGATATTTTTTCATTTCACCCTTTATTTATTAATAGATAAACTACCACCGACAATTTCTGTAAGTTCTTGAGTAATCATTGCTTGACGAGCTTTGTTATAATCTATTGTAAGCTTTTGAATCATTTCATCTGCATTTTTACAAGCAGCAGACATTGCTGTCATTCTTGAAGCCATTTCACTTGCAGAAGATTCTAACATCGCTTGCAAAATAATACTTGAAATAAATAACGGAACCAATTCAGCTAAAATAGCAGAAGCACTTGGTTCTATTTCCATTTCTATATCATCTTCTTTTGTATAATCAAAATCTATTTCATCTAAAGGAAGAATATCCCATCTTTCAACAGAATATGACATCATATTTCTAAAGCGAGTAGTGATAATTTCCATTGAATCAACATCACCTGCAACAAAAGATTTTGCCATATCTGCTGCAACAAACATAGATTCAGTTGAAGTCGGAACATCACTAAAAGCTAAATATGTTTGAGTAATTTTAAAACCTTCTTCTTTAGCTACTCTTCTTAAAGCATTATAACCCTTTTGACCTATAACAAATAATTCGCAACCAATTCCCTTTTCTTTATAGTTACGAACAACATCAAGAGTATATCTAACAATGTTTGCATTAAAAGCACCTGATAACCCTTTGTTAGAAGTTATTATTAATAATGCTACATTTTTAATTGGTCTTTCTTCTAATAAAATAGGAAAATTATTTATTGGCTCTTTAAATTCAGTTTGTTTTGCTTCAATATCTGATACTGAATGCAATAAACGATAAAAAACTTTTTCTAATTCAAAAGTAAACGGACGAGATGCCTTTACTCTGTTTTCAAACTTTTTAACTTTGGCAGAAGACACCATTTTCATAGCACGAGTTATTTTTTCTGTGCTTTTTATTGAATTTATTCTGTTTCTTATGTTTTTTAAATTAGCCATTTTTACCTTTATTTAAAGAAATTTGTTTTGTATTTATTAACCATTTTTGTTAGTTCGACTTTATCTTCATCAGAAAGCTTTTCGCCATTATCTAATCTTTGAACTAATTCTTTCATATTTGCTTCAAAGAAATCAAACCAACCATTTTTGAAATCTTTAATTCTTAAATCATTAACATCATCAAGCAAGCCTTCATTAGCAGCAAATAAAATACTAATTTGTTTTGCAACACTCAATGGTGCATATTGTGGTTGTTTTAACACCTCTGTTAATTTTTTACCACGAGTCAATTGATCTTTTGTAGCTTTATCCAAATCACTTGCGAATTGTGCGAAAGCTTCTAATTCTCTATATTGAGCCAAATCAAGTCTTAATTTACCTGCAACCTGTTTAATACCTTTTGTTTGTGCTGAACCACCAACACGAGATACTGAAATACCTGCATTGATAGCTGGTCTTGTACCAGAGTTAAACAAATTTGATTCTAAGAAAATTTGACCGTCTGTAATTGAAATAACATTAGTTGGGATATACGCAGAAACATCACCTGCTTGTGTTTCAATAATAGGTAACGCTGTAATACTACCACCACCCAAATCATCATTTAATTTACAAGCTCTTTCTAATAATCTTGAATGCAAGTAGAAAACATCACCTGGATATGCTTCACGACCAGATGGACGTTTTAACAATAAACTCATTGCACGATATGCTTGAGCGTGTTTAGAAAGGTCATCATATATAATTAAACAATGTTTCCCTTGTTCCATAAATTCTTCTGCAATAGCACAACCAGCAAAAGGAGCTATATATTGAGTAGGCGCAGATTCATTTGCCGCTGCGCTAACAATAATTGAATATTCCATAGCACCAAAATTTTCAAGAGTTTTTGCCAATTGAGCAACTGTTGATGTCTTTTGACCAATGGCAACATAAATACAAATAACATCTTTTCCTTTTTGGTTAAGAATAGTATCAATAGCAATAGCTGTTTTACCCGTTTGTCTATCACCAATAATAAGTTCTCTTTGACCTCTACCAATAGGAGTTAAAGCATCAATAGCAGTAATACCTGTTTGTAGTGGTTCACAAACTGATTTTCTTGTAATAATACCAGGAGCAACTCTTTCAATTTCTCTAATTTTTGAATATGAAATATCTCCACGACCATCTAAAGGTTTACCTGTTGGGTCAATAATTCTTCCTAATAAGCCTTCGCCTACAGGAACAGATGCAATTTTACCTGTAGTTCTAACTGTCATACCTTCTTTAATATGAGTATATTCACCAAGAATAACAACCCCAACATTTGTTTCTTCAAGGTTTAAAACTATACCAAGAGTACCTTTGCCATCATCAAACTCTACAAGTTCAGATGCCATTGCTTCTGATAAGCCATATACTCTTGAAATACCATCGGCTACTTCTAAAACAGTTCCGACATTTTTTACTTCAACCTTAGAATCATAATTTTGAAGTTTTTCTTTTATTATTGAAGTTATTTCATCAGGATTAATTATTGCCATATCTAATTCCCTTTTACTAATTGTTTTTGTACTTGTTCAAATTTTTCTTTAAGACTAAAGTCTATCACTTTATCATCAATTTCAATTATCATGCCGGCTATAATATTTTCATCAATAATATAGTTCGGAATAATTTGCTTATTTAATTTATTTTGTAATTTCGCTATAACCTTTTGTTTTTGTTCTTCTGTTAATTCAACAGCAGAAATTATATTGGGTTTTACAATATTTTCTTTTATATTAAATTGACTTGAATATTGATTAACTATTTCATTAAAAGCATCAATTCTTGCATTATCAATCAATACAAAAAGCAAATCCAAAACATCTTTTTCTATATGAATAGCAAAGATTTTTTGAGCAACATCTTTTTTATCATCTCTTGTAATAATTGGATTATTAAAGAAAGAAAAAAGTTGTTCATTAGTTCTTAATGTTTCATCAATAAAAATTAAATTTTGCATAACAACTTCAGCTTTATTATCTTCTGTAATTTCAAATAAAGCAGTTGCATATTTTTTAGCTATATTAATGTTTTTTACGTCTATTGTTCTCATAAGTCTATCCCATCAATACCATTTATTGCTTTATCAATATACTTATTGTGCAAATTACGGTTGTCTTTTAATTGTTTTTCAGCATTTTCCTTTGCTAATTTAACAGAAACTTCTGATAATATTCCTGTTAATTTTTGCTGGAATTTCTTAGTTTCTAAATTTAAAATTCTATTACCATTAACTTCAATATCTTTTTTCTTTTGTTCGATTTCTTGTTTAAATTTAGATTCAAGATTTCTAATGTTATTTTCAGCACTTTGATTAATATCATTAATTTCTTCAGGCAAATGCTTTAATTGTTCATTAATATTATCAAGCGCTTTTAAAGTATTTTCTTTTTCTTTTATAGAAGAATTAACAAAATTTTCTATTTGTTTAGGAATATCATTAATAACAGAAGAAATTTGTTTACCTGCATTTGTTTTGGTAAACACAAACACAAAGATTGCAACTATAATTGCAAAATTTATAACGTTTGAAAATAATATATATTCTATAAATTCCTTCATTTTACTCTTCTATCATTGATTTATTAATATTTTCTTCTTCTATATCGTCACCAAGCAACAAATGTGAAACATCTTTAGCGATATCAACAACTTTATCCTTTAAAACTTCTTTTGCTTCTATTGCTGATTGTCTCAAATTTTCTTGTTCCAAATCTATTTGAAGATACAAGTCTATTTTATACTCTGCTAATTTATCATCACGTTCATCACGCAATTTTTTTGTTTCAGTTTTAATTAAATTTCTTGCTTGTTCACGAGATTTTTCGAGTTCTATTTCTTTGTAATTAGTTTTTTCATCAATTTCTTTTTGAGATTCTTCTACAGTTTTATAATTATCCTCAACAAAAGCTTCACGTTCCTTCTTTATTTTTAACAAAGGAGCATAAAAGATTTTGTTCATTATAATAACGAAGCAAAGAAAACTTATTAAAGCTATTACAAAAGTAAAATTGAACTGCATTTCAAGCCTCTATTAAAACATTCCTACAAGTTTGAAAGCAACAACTAAGGCATACAAAGCACAAGCTTCAGCAAGAGCAGCACCAACTAAGAAATAAGTAAACGCACTACCTGAAATTTGAGGTTGTCTTGAAACAGCTTCCATCAAACCTTTTAAACCAATACCAATACCGATACCAACACCAAAAGCAGCAAGACCAATACCTAAGCCAGCGCCTAATTGTGCTAAATCTGAAATTGTTTTTACGTCCATAATTTTCTCCTTTTATAAAATTATTATTCTTTTTGCATTGTTGAAATATATGCCGTTGATAACAACATAAATACATAGGCTTGAACAAATGCTACAAATAATTCAAACCCCATAAAAATTGCAGGTAATGCAATTGCGCATATTGAAGTAATAGCAAAAACTAAAATTTCTCCTGCATAAATATTTGCGAATAAACGAAGTGACAAACTTAAAGGTCTTGTAATCATATCCAAAAAGTCTATCAAAGTTTCTATTATTCCATCTACAGCAAAACCGTGAAATATTGCGTGCAAACCTTTATTTTTAAAGCCTTCAAACAAATAATACACCAATACAACAATCGCCATAGCCGCTGTCATATTCAAGTCATTTGTAGGAGAGGCAAATTCACCTTGTTCAAGATGAAATAACTTTAATGGTAATTGCCCCATTAAATTTGCAAACAAAATGAACAAAAACAATGAACCAATTAAAGGAATATGTTTTTCTCCATTTTTAATTCCCTTAAGAGCATCTAAAAAGAAATCCATTATTTTTTCAGCAATAGCCTGCCCTTTTGTTGGAATAATTTGTATTTTTCGAGTTAAGAGAAAGGCACAAACAATAATAAAAGCCATAGCAGCCCACATTGTTATTAAAGTGTCGTAATTAACTTGGAAATTTCCTATATAACCAACCCAGTGTCCGCTACTCATATATTTCCCTTTCCCTTTACCTATGTTATCACATAAAGGACAAAATGGTAAGTTTTTATTTCTTCATAAAAATAAAAAAAATTCTTCAAAACTATATACAATCGACAAAAAATATGTTATGATAAGGTGCTCTTTTGTGGTTAGAAAGGAAAGTTATGCGTATAAATGCGGTTAGTGCTAACAATTTTCACGTAAATTTTGAAAAAAAACAATATAGTGGAAACATTTCTCCTGCAAGAAGAAACGATATGTCTCGCGCAGAAAAAATTACTCTTTTTGCCTTTTCTGCTGCTGCAGTTGGAATTGGAATTGCTTCAATAGCATTAACAAAAAAATCTAAAACTTCGCTTTTAGATACATTAAAAGAGCAAGGAAATACAATAGCGAAAAACTACAGAAAGAAACACCCTAAACAAGACCCTGCGGTTAAAATGTTAAAGGGCAAAAGGGATATTACAGCTGTAAATGATTACACAGCTTATGTCACAAAGAAAAAAATCGCATCTTTAAACCAAAAAGTTTTGAATAACGAAATAAATTTAAACGATCCAAAAGTTTATAAACATATCATAAAAAACAAATTAGATATGGAAAGACAAGTTGCAAATTTATTAGCGTAAGTTGTTTTTCTAAATTTTCATTTCATGTAATAATGTTTGTATGAACGATAAAATAATTATTAGAAAAGCAAATCAACATAATTTAAAAAATGTAAGCCTTGAACTTCCTAAAAACGAATTAATTGTTTTTACTGGAATATCAGGTTCTGGAAAGAGTTCTCTTGCTTTTGATACTATTTTTGCAGAAGGGCAAAGAAAATACATCGAAAGTTTATCAAGTTATGCACGCCAATTTTTAGGACAATTAGATAAACCTGATGTAGAAAGCATCGAAGGATTATCTCCATCAATTTCTATTGACCAAAAATCAACAAGTAATAATCCTCGTTCAACTGTCGGAACTGTTACTGAAATATACGATTACTTAAGATTGTTATTCGCAAGAATTGGCACTCCACATTGCCCTGAATGCGGAGCTGAAATAGCACCACAATCAATAGATGAAATTATTGATAAAATTTATCAGTTACCAGAAGGTACAAAAATACAACTTTTAGCACCTTTAGTTAGAAGTAAAAAGGGTGAATACATTGGGCTTTTAGAAGAACTACGCTCAGAAGGTTTTGTGAGAGTTCGTGTTGATGGCGAAATTTACAACCTTGATGAAGACGAAATCGAACTAAACAAAACAAAAAAACATACAATAGAAGTTGTTGCTGACCGTTTAGTCGTAAAAGAAAGTGCAAGAGGTAGATTAACTGATAGTGCTCAATTAGCTCTGCAAAAATCTAACGGACTTTTAATTGTTGATGTTATTGGAGATAAAGAATTAATATTTTCAGAAAAATTATCTTGTCCAAATTGTAATATCAGTTTTGAAGAATTATCCCCAAGAATATTTAGTTTTAATAACCCTTATGGCGCTTGTAGTGCTTGTTCAGGCTTAGGTGCTCATTTTGAAATGAACCCTGATTTATTAATACCAGATAGAACAAAATCTATTACAAAAGGGGCAATTTATCCTTGGGCAAAAACAGGTAATCCTTATTATTTAGATGTTTTATCATCTGTAGCAAAACACTTCAACATAGATATTGATAAGCCTTTTGAAGATTTAACAGAGGAAGAACAAAATATTATTCTATATG
>JAZSQW010000003.1:0-47829 GCA_045538205.1 Candidatus Avigastranaerophilus sp.
TGGCTCGCGATAGGCAAGGCCGGTGACGGGACACATCAGCCGCTTGCTATAATGGCGCACTTCACCCGTGTCAGCATCCAGTATCAGTATCAGTCCGTCGCCTTGCGTCATGGCCGTGGCTACGCTTTGACGCAAGCGTTCTTCGTCGGTATTTGTCACACGCATCTTGTCGATGACAATTTCGATGTCGTGATTCTTGTATCTATCGACTCTCAAGCCGGGAAGCACCTCTTTCACCTCTCCGTCCACGCGTGCATAGAGGTATCCTTTGCGTCGGATTTGCTCGAACAACTCCTTGTAATGTCCCTTTCGGCTACGCACAGCAGGAGCCAGTATCATGATGCGTTTGCCCAAATATTGCTCACTGATGAGGGAGAGAATCTTCTCTTCGGTATATTTCACCATCCGTTCACCCGACAGGTATGAGTAAGCATCGCCCGCGCGAGCATAAAGCAGGCGCAAGTAATCAAACACCTCCGTAGTGGTGCCTACGGTCGAGCGCGGATTCTTGTTCGTGGTCTTCTGTTCGATGGAGATGACAGGGCTGAGGCCGGTAATCTTATCCACATCGGGCCTTTCCATACCACCCAAGAAGTTGCGGGCATAGGCCGAAAAGGTCTCAATATAACGCCGCTGGCCTTCGGCAAAGATGGTATCGAAAGCCAATGACGATTTGCCGCTACCGCTCAATCCGGTAATGACGGCCAACCGGTTACGGGGAATCTCCACATCCACATTTTTCAAATTGTGTACGCGGGCTCCCCAGACGTTTATCTTTTCTTCTTCGTTCATTTTCCAGTTACAAGCTAAGAGTTACGAGCTACAAGCTACGAGTTACGGGTGATTGGGGTGTAAACCTTACATGCTTACTGAGGCTACTTCATCTCAGGGATGATGTAGGCTTACCTCAGGGTTAAGGTAACCTTAAGCGTAGGGTAAGGTTTGTTAAGGTTTCAGATGGGTGTGACGGGCGTTTTCAGTATCCTCCGCCTCCTCCTCCGTTCAGGCCTCCTTGTCCACGCAGGATGTTGATGTCTCTTCTGATGTTATACTTTATTCCATCCGAGCCAACGGCTTCAACTACAATGAAATATACTCCGTCCTTCACGTCACGTCCTCCATGAGTGCCGTCCCATCCTTGGTCGATGTTGCTCAGGTTCATCTGACAGATGCGTTGTCCCCATCGGTTGAAGATGGAGGCCTCTAACTTTACTAACGATTGGAAGGTGATGTGATAGACATCGTTCACTCCGTCGCCATTGGGCGAAAAGGCATTGGGCACCTTCAGCGACGATTCACTGATGACGATGAGGATTGGCTCTGCCTCTTCCTCCATCGGCTCAATCGAACCATCAGTGGGCGAATAGGTAATCTTCAATTGTACACCGAATGTGCCCGAGTCGTAGAATGTATATTCCGTCTCCGGCTCAAATCGGCGGAGAAGCGCCTCTTCGGGGTGGTCGGCCGGATAGATGACCCATTCGTAGGCATAGGTGTAACCCTCCTGTTCTTCCACATTGGCTTCGAAAGAGACTTTCAGTGGAGCCGATGCCGTGTAGCTTTCTCCGCCACTGATGAGAGTTTCTTCCTCCACGGGACCTCCGTTTTCCTCCAACACCCGTCCGACGGGATTTCCCACTTGTGCCTTGGCTCCAATGATGGAGAGAAGGACAAAAAGCAAGGTGGACAGTATCTGTTTTTTCTTCATGCTTCGATACAATTATTCTCTTTTAATTTGCAAAAATAGTGTTTCCTATCGAAATAACGGCCGAAAAAGGGTATTATTATTTGCTAAACAATCCTATTTCGTGTATAGAGTAGATATTTTTTTGTAATTTTGCGCCCAATAATAACAGTTTTCGGACAAAATACTCAGAAAGATTGATGGACTTTATCAAGCGTATATCCCTTGCTTTCCTGTTGCTGGGCACTTCAGTGACGGGTATGGCTCAAACTCCCCAGCCGGACAATTCGTTTTCGCACACCGTGATGCGTGGGCAGACACTTTATTCCATATCCAGCATGTATGGTGTCAGTGTGGATGACATTGTGGGGTTGAATCCTGGAAGTGACAAACAACTGAAGGCAGGCCAAACCCTGCGTATCCCCCAACAGACAAAGTCGGCTGATGGTGCGGTTCAGCGACGTCTTCACTTCCATACCATACAAGCGGGTGAAACGCTTTATCGCATTACTCAGAAGTATCAGGTAAGTGCTGACATCATCTGTAAGGCGAACCCCGGATTGAGTGCACAAAATTTCCGTACGGGGCAAGTCATCGTCATCCCTATCACCGAAGGTACTGTGCAACAACCCACAGAGCAGAAGCCTGTGGTTGAGCAGAAAAAGGAGGAGCAGACACCTGCCTCTCCCTGTCGCGAAATGCATAAGGTGAAGCGTAAAGAGACCATCTTCAGCATCAGTCGCCAATATGGCATCAGCGAAAAGGAGCTGATTGATGCCAATCCCGAATTGAAGAACGGGAAGTTGAAGAAAGGCAAGTTCCTCTGCATCCCACATAAGAAGGTAGTGAAACAAAAGCCCCAGCTTGAATTGAGAATACCCTCTAATGAAGAGCTGATAGCCAAGAGCCAACCGACAACCAAGAAGTTGGAAAGCATTGATGCAGCCCTTCTCCTACCCTTCCAGCTGGAAACAGGCGGTGGTATTCAGGCACAGATGGTGGAGTACTACGAAGGCTTCCTCTTGGCCGTGGACAGCTTGAAGCGCGAAGGGGTGGACATCAACCTCCACGTCTTCGACACGGGCGAGCGCACTGCTTCTATTGATGCACTATTGGCCAAGCCCGAATTGAAGCAAATGGACATTATCTTTGGCCCTGGACATGCAGGACACGTCAAACCTGTTTCTGATTTTTGTCAAGAGAATGGTATCCGACTCGTCATCCCTTTCACTTCCAAGGAGAGCGAAGTGTTCACCAATCCGCATATCTATCAGATATATACTCCCCAATCTTACCTCTACGCACAGGTGTACAAACTCTTTGCCGAGCAATTTGCCTCTTATAACATCATCTTCATAGAAGTAAACGATGGAAAGGACAAGACCGACTACATCAACGGATTGAAGTTGGAGCTTGATATGCGTGGCATTGGCCACCACACCATCCCTGTGCCTGAAGTGGTGGAGACAAAGAAGGATGATGTAGAAGTCATTGCTGTGCCGGCTCTTACCGCCGTGATGGATTCGACCAAGCACAACATCATCGTTCCCACGTCAGGTACCAATACGGCACTTATCAGACTTTTGCCTACCCTTCAATTGGTCGTGCGTGCTGAGGATAATCCTTATCAAATGCATCTCTTCGGTTATCCCGAATGGCAAAAGTATTACAACGACCACCTGCAGGCTTTCTATGAATTGGACACCTATTTCTACTCATCCTTCTACACCAACAATTTGTTGCCCAGTTCGAAAGCCTTTCATAACAAGTTCCGTAATATGTTCAACAAGGAGATGCTCCGCACTTATCCCAAGTATGGCATGTTGGGCTTCGACACTGGATATTACTTCTTACGTGGCTTGAGTCGTTATGGTACAAAATTGGAGGATAATTTATCTGCGTACAATATTGTACCCGTGCAGACAGGCTTCCATTTCGAGCGTGTGAACAATTGGGGCGGATTCATCAACAAGAAGGTGTTCTTCGTACACATGACCCGCAACCATGAACTGATAAAGATGGATTTTGAGCAATAATTCCTAAACCAAAGAATAAATGAAATATCTTCATATCTTTCGCAAAACCGCAATGATGGTTCTGTTTGCCGGAAGTTTCCTTTCGGCCGAAGCGCAGATTACCCAGATTACGGACTATCGCAACAATTTGGCCATCGGTGTCAATGTTGGTGCGACATTTAACAATGTAACCTTCTCGCCCAGCATCAAGCAAGCCACTCATCAGGGGCTCGTCGGTGGATTTACTGCCCGTTATATCAGTGAAAAGTACTTTGCCATGATTTGTGGTCTTCAGGTGGAAGCCAACTTCAGCCAGCGCGGATGGAAGGAGAAGATTGAAGATGGCACAGGAAATACTTATCAACGTACACTTAATTACGTGGAAATTCCTTTCTTGGCTCATTTGGCCTTTGGTGCCGACAATCGTGGTGTGCGTTTCTTTATCAATGCCGGTCCTCAATTCAGCTTTTTCCTGGATGATAAGGAAGAGTATGGCGGTGATCCTTGGAATCCCAATTATCGTCCCAACAACGTCAACTACCAATATGGGAAGGCCGTAGAGAACAAGTTTGAATATGGTATTACCGGTGGTCTTGGTTTGGAGGTGCGTACAGGAGTGGGCAATTTCCTTGTCGAAGGACGTTACTATTATGGCCTTTCAGATATTTATGGAAACAGTAAAAAGGACGACTTTTCCCGCTCGGGGCTTTCTACCATCTATGGAAAGATTACATACTTGTTCGACCTGACGAAGTAAGTTGTCTTGTCCGGCCAAACGATGTAAATTTCTGTTTGAAAATCATTGGTGTGTCATATTTGAATTTTTCAGACGCAGATGACGCGGATGACGCGGATTTGTTTTAATTATTATACCCGATAGGTTATAAATTTATCTGCGTCATCCGCGTCTGAAAAATGAATGGTTGCATTTTTGACACAACCTCTCCTCGCTATTTTATGCTATTCCTTTTTTTCTCAGATAGCATCAATATGCCCTTGCAAAGAGTACACGGCGTGCACTGGGTTTGCCTGTGACCATACATTTGCCGGGTGTGAGACTCTCTTCGTCCGCTTCGAAGGGGATGCATCGGATGGTAGCTTTAGTGTCTTCCTTGATGCGCTCTTCTGTTTCGGTAGTACCATCCCAGTGGGCAAGGATGAATCCGCCCTTTTCGATTTGCTCTTTGAACTCGTCGTAAGTATCTACCTTGGTAGTATTCTCCTGACGGTATTTCAACGCCTTTTGGAAGATGTTCTCCTGAATTTCGTCCAACAGGTTCTTTACATATTCTTCAATGCCGTCGCAAGTAACGGTTTGCTTTTCTAATGTATCGCGACGCATCACTTCCATGGTGTTGTTTTCCAAGTCGCGTCCACCCATCACGAGACGAACGGGCACTCCCTTCAGTTCGTATTCGGCAAATTTGAATCCGGGGCGTTTGTTGTCTGCATTGTCGTACTTCACACTGATACCCATTGCTTTCAGATTGGCTACAATACCACCAATCTTTTCGTTCAGGGCATTGAGTTGCTCTTCATTCTTATAAATAGGTACGATGACCACCTGTATGGGCGCAAGCTTCGGAGGAAGTACGAGGCCATTGTCGTCAGAGTGAGTCATGATGAGTGCACCCATCAAGCGGGTTGATACTCCCCATGATGTCGCCCACACGTATTGGAGTTGGTTTTCCTTATCTACGAATTGTACGTCGAATGCCTTGGCGAAGTTCTGTCCGAGGAAGTGTGATGTACCGCTCTGCAATGCCTTTCCATCTTGCATCAGAGCTTCGATGGTGTAAGTGTCAAGCGCACCGGCAAAACGTTCGTTTGCACTCTTCACACCCTTTACTACGGGTACGGCCATGTACTTTTCGGCAAAGTCGCCATAGACGTGAAGCATCTTCTGTGCCTCCTCTTCAGCCTCTTCACGGGTTGCGTGAGCGGTGTGTCCTTCTTGCCAAAGGAATTCTGCTGTACGCAAGAACAGGCGTGTACGCATTTCCCAACGCATTACGTTAGCCCACTGGTTACACATGATAGGCAGGTCGCGATAGGATTGAATCCAGTTCTTATAAGTACTCCAGATGATGGTTTCTGATGTGGGACGGATAATCAATTCCTCTTCCAGACGGGCGGCAGGGTCAACCACAACACCACTTCCGTCAGGTGCATTCTTCAACCGGTAATGTGTCACTACGGCACACTCTTTAGCAAAGCCTTCTACATGATCGGCTTCGCGGCTCAGGTATGATTTCGGAATCAACAGAGGGAAATAGGCATTTACGTGTCCTGTCTCTTTGAACATGTCGTCCAACTGACGTTGCATCTTTTCCCAAATAGCGTATCCGTAGGGCTTGATCACCATACATCCGCGCACGGCACTCTGCTCGGCCAAGTCGGCTTTCACCACCAGGTCGTTGTACCATTGGCTGTAATTCTCACTCCGTTTGGTGAGTTCTTTCAATTCTTTTGCCATAAAATTGTTATTCTATATTTCTTTCTTATTATTTATTCCTTAATTAAATCGTAGCTCATCACTCATAGCTAATGATGCTAACGAGGTGCAAAATTACTAAAAAAACTGATTATTTATGTAATCTGGGGATTAAAATAGGCCAGTTGGTGGACAAAATGATATTTTCTGTCAAAAATGTTAGCAAACTTTTGAAACCTTTTCTTATATTTGCACCCGAAAAGAAAACATTCACGTAAAACAAACAACAAAAATGAAAAAGATGAAATTCATGGCCCTGGTTTTGAGCGGTGCTCTTATGTTGGGCAGCTGTGGTATGAACAACACGGCAAAAGGTGGTTTGATTGGTGGTGGTGGCGGTGCTGCCCTCGGTGGTCTTATCGGTAACATGGTAAGCGGTAAGAGTGACAAAGGTAAAGGTACAGCCATTGGTGCTGCTATTGGTACAGCCGTAGGTGCTGGTGTTGGTGTTCTCATCGGCAAGAAGATGGATAAGGCCAAGGCTCAGGCAGAAGCTATCAAGGCTGCTCAGGTTGAAAGCGTAGAAGATGCTAATGGCTTGCAGGCCGTGAAGGTTACATTTGATAGTGGTATTCTCTTCGACCTCAATTCAAGCACACTCAAGAGTGCTGCCCGCACTTCTTTGACAGAGTTCTCTAACGTGTTGAAGAACAATACCGACATGGATGTCGCTATCTTCGGACACACAGACAAGACTGGTACTCTCGAAGTTAACCAGCGTGTGTCTCTCCAGCGTGCTCAGTCTGTTCAGTCTTATCTGAAGGGACAGGGTGTGGCTGACGACCAGATGGTGACCGTCGAAGGTAAGGACTATCAGGAATATGACGACACCAAGAGTGCTGCTGAAAACCGTCGCGTGGAAATCTATCTCTATGCTTCTAAGGAGATGATTGAAGCTGCCAACAACGGTACTCTCCAATAAGAGAGTAGTAATAAGGAAAACATTTTTTTTGGTGAAACAATAGGGAGGCGGACGAAGACAGGTGGCTCATCTGTGTCGTCCGCTTTTCTTTTGGATGATCGGAATCCGATTTCTCCATTGTTCATAAAAAACGATATCGATATAAAAAAAAGAGGCCTCACATCACTGTGAAACCTCTCTTAAAGTATTTCTACTTGGTACTAATTTTTTTAAGGTAAAAAGATTGTTTTAGGATAACGGCTGCAAAGGTAAGGCTTTTATCCATGTCTGCCAAAATAAAAAACATGTTATAAAACATATAAGTGAAAATATTCGGACAAAATGCATTCCTTTTATTCTCTTGTCATGTTGCCTTTTCTTCGCGTGTGCAAACCTTATTTATAAATTATTGTGCATGAACATTGCATGACTTTGCGAAAAAATGATTATTTTTGCGCCTTAAAAAATGAAATGAAATAAACATCATAACAATATGGCAGAAAATATTGCAACAGAAATTACTGAGAAAAAGAGCCTGAACTTCATTGAACAGGCAATAGAGAAAGATTTGAAAGAGGGTAAAAACGGTGGACGTGTACAGACACGCTTTCCGCCCGAACCCAATGGTTATTTGCACATCGGACACGCCAAAGCCATCTGTATGGATTTTGGCGCTGCTGCACGTTACGGTGGTGTGTGCAACCTTCGCTTCGACGATACTAACCCGACAAAGGAAGATACTGAATACGTAGAGGCAATCAAAGAGGATATCCAGTGGTTGGGCTTCCAGTGGGGAAATGAGTATTACGCCAGCGACTATTTCCAACAGTTGTGGGACTTTGCCGTGCAGCTCATCAAGGAGGGAAAAGCTTATATCGACGAGCAGACGGCTGAAGAAATTGCTCAGCAGAAGGGAACCCCTACCCTGCCCGGTACTGAAAGTCCTTATCGCAATCGTCCTGTAGAGGAGAGCCTCGCTCTGTTTGAGAAAATGAATACTGGCGAGATTGAGGAAGGCCGCATGGTGCTTCGTGCCAAGATTGATATGGCAAGCCCTAATATGCATTTCCGCGACCCTATCATCTATCGTGTGGTGAACCATCCCCATCATCGTACAGGCACCGCTTGGAAGGCTTATCCTATGTACGACTTCGCCCATGGTCAGAGTGACTATTTTGAGGGAGTGACCCACTCACTCTGTACGCTGGAGTTTGTGCCTCACCGTCCCCTTTATGACCTTTTTGTCGATTGGGTGAAGAATGGCGAGGATCTCGATGACAACCGTCCCCGTCAGTATGAATTCAACAAATTGAATCTCAACTATACCCTTATGAGCAAGCGCAATCTGCTCATTCTTGTGAAGGAGGGATTGGTCAACGGATGGGACGACCCCCGTATGCCGACTCTTTGTGGATTCCGTCGTCGTGGTTATTCGCCTGAAAGTATCCGCAATTTTGTGGATAAAATCGGCTATACCACCTACGATGCTTTGAACGACTTTGCCCTGCTCGAAAGTGCCGTGCGCGAAGACCTCAACCAACGTGCTACCCGTGTCAGTGCCGTGCTTGATCCTGTGAAGCTGGTCATCACCAACTATCCCGAGGACAAGGTGGAGATGCTTACCGCCATCAACAATCCTGAAAATGAAGCTGATGGTACTCACGAAATAGCCTTTGGTCGCGAACTTTGGATTGAGCGCGACGACTTCATGGAGGTAGCCGAGAAGAAGTTCATGCGTTTGGCTCCCGGCAAGGAGGTGCGCTTGAAGAATGCTTATATCATCAAGTGTGATGAGAATCACCCATGTGACAAGGATGCTGATGGTCGCGTGACTACTGTGTATTGTACCTACGACCCCGAAACACGTAGCGGAATGCCCGGAGCTGACCGTAAGATTAAGGGTAAGACCCTCCATTGGGTAAGTTGCGCCCATAGCTTGAAGGCCGAGGTCCGCCTCTATGACCGTTTGTGGAAGGCCGAGAATCCCCGCGATGAATTGGCCTCTATCCGCGAAGCCAAGAATTGCGATGCTTTGGAAGCTATGAAGGAGATGATAAACCCCGATTCTCTGAAGGTGCTCACCGAGTGTTATGTCGAAGAATTTCTGGCTACGGCCAAGCCGCTCGATTATTTGCAATTCCAGCGCATCGGATACTTCAATGTCGATAAGGAATCAACCCCCTCACACCTTGTCTTCAACCGTACTGTCGGCCTGAAGGACACGTGGAGCAAGAAGTAATTATGTCAGTTGACATTTTTTAGTTGACGAGATACAAGTTGACGGGTAGACAAGGACCATGCGGCACTATTCCTTGTTAACCTGTCAACTTGTCAACTGAAAATTCCTTGTCAACATGTCAACTCGTCAACTTTTAAGAAATCAATGACCGAAAAAGATTATAGTTCCTATTTTGAGCAACCCGAGTTCAAGGATGTGCTTGCGCGTTACGAAGCAATGACAAACAGTGGCGAGAAGTTTTATTTCGACCCCGAACAACTGACCGACATTGCCGAATACTACGCTACGCGCAATCGTGAGAATGATGCCGAGAAAGTCATTGAATACGCCTTGGCCATGCATCCTGGAAGTACTGACCCGCTCATCTTCCGGGCGCGCACCTATATGTTGCGTGGCGATTTGGACACAGCCTATCTGGTGGCTGAGTCCATTCCTGACCAGGCCGACCGTGAAGTGACCTTCCTCTATGCCGAATTGATGCTCAACGAAGAGCGCTTCGACGATGCCAGACAGTTGCTGGTGCAAACCCTGTTGGCCGATGAAACATCCCCTCGCGAATATGCTCTTACGGTGCAGGACATTGTAGAGTTGTATCTCGACTACAACTATACACACGAAGCCGCTTTACTGGCCGAAGCCACCCTTAACCGGGCACAACGCGAAGGGTGGAAGCCGCGCATCCGGCTGATGGTTCAAAGCCTGGCTGCAGAATGCCTGCGCAACGACGGACAATTTATGGCTGCTTCTGTCGAACTCAACATGATGCTGGACGAGGAACCCTACAATCTGAATCATTGGCTGAATCTGGGTAATGTCTATAATCAGATGGAGCGGTTCAACGATGCCATCGACGCTTTTGACTATGCCCTGGCCATCGATCCTGAATGTTTGGATGCCCTGTTTGCCAAAGGTCACTCCTATGCATTGCTGGAAAACGAAGAAAAAGCCCTGCAACTTTATCGCACCTGTTTGGAGCGTGGCTACGACAAGGCATTGGCATGTTACACTTGCGGTGTGATGGAGACAGCTTTGGAACTTTATGCCGAAGCAATCCCCCATCTGACCTATGCCCACAATGTCTATGGCGACCAGTCAATCTATTCCTTCTCCATCTGTTTCAACCTTGCCCTTGCCTATATCGAAACGGGGGACATGAAGCGTGCCGCCGAATGTTATTTCCGTGCTACCCAAATTGACCCAAACGACGAAGGGCTCACCGACCTGTTAGGACGAATGGATAAATAACACCTTCACCCCCCTCAACGTCTCAACGCATCAACGTCTCAACGCATCAACGTCTCAACGAATCAACCCCTCAACGAATCAACGTCTCAACGAATCAACGCATCAACGAATCAACGTCTCAACGAATCAACGAATAACATGGAATCAGTCGCATTCATCCAATGGTGTCTCGAACACCTCAACTATTGGACCATCACCCTGCTGATGGCCATCGAGAGTTCATTCATTCCCTTCCCCTCAGAAGTGGTAGTTCCCCCCGCAGCATGGAAAGCCGCAGCCGGTGACGGAGGATTGAATGTCTATCTTGTTGTCCTCTTTGCCACTCTCGGAGCCAACATCGGCGCTCTCATCAACTATTATCTCGCCAAGTGGCTCGGCCGACCCATTGTCTATAAGTTTGCCAACAGCCGCTTCGGACACATGTGCCTTATCGACGAAGCCAAAGTGCAACACGCCGAAGATTTCTTCGACAAGCACGGAGCCATTGCCACCTTCATCGGCCGATTGATACCCGCCGTGCGCCAGCTCATCTCCATTCCAGCCGGATTGGCCCGCATGAAGCTCAGCACCTTCCTCCTGTTCACCACATTGGGAGCCGGCATCTGGAATGCCATCCTGGCAGCTATCGGACACTATCTCTCTAAAGTGCCCGGCATCGAGACCGAAGAACAACTCCTCGAAAGAGTCAACGAGTACAGCCACGAGATTGGCCTCGTCTGCATCCTCCTTGCCGTCTTCGTCATCGGTTTCCTTATATATAAAGGTACGGTCGGACACAAGAAAGCCGCAAAGAAATAAAGTCTTTCGCCGATACTTTTTGAAAGACAATTTAAACTTTTTCCATCGCGCATAGTCTTACTGTTAACATTGTTTTCTTTATTGTTAAATCTAAAAAGACTGAAAGATGAAAAAGATTGGATTGATTTTGTTTGCCTCTTTGGCAATGAGCGTAAGTGCTATGGCACAAATGCCGAATTTTGACCGTGGAGAAATCTTGAAGAACATGACCAAGCAGCAGGTTGAACGTCTGAAACTGAACGAAGAACAAGCTGCCAAGATGTTGGTGTTGAACGACAGTTTGATGTCATCTATGATGAGCGGATTCCGTCCGGGTGCCGACATGGGTCAGGTTGATTTCGAAGCTATGCGCGCTAAGATGGAAAAGGCTCGCGATAAATACACCAAGGGCGTGAAGGCACTCCTTACCGAAGAACAATACAAGGAATTTGAAAAGATGCAGAAAGAGCATATGCAACGATTCGGTGGACAGGGTGGTCCCGGTGCTCCCAACAGATAAGAATCGATTCTTCAAATCCATGATGAGGTTGTATCAAAAATGCAACCTCATTTTTTATGGGTGTCCGCTAAAATTCTTACGGTTATTTTGACATCACGGTTCATGCCGTCTTTTGTCATCCTGAGCGAAGTCGAAGGATCTATAAGCAAGAGTATTAAAGAATGTCCGCCTACTGGATTCTTCGACTCCGTAAACTCCGCTCAGAATGACAAAGCACCTAATACCTCAACGTTTATTCGTTTATTCGTTTATTCGTTTATACGTTTATTCGTTTATACGTTTATTCGTTTATACGTTGAAATTTCAACCCCTCAACCCATCAACCTCTCAACGAATAAACGCATCAACCCCTCAACGCATCATCGCCTCAACCTCTCAACGAATAGACGCCATCGTCCACCCCTTCTCGCTGCTCCACCTGTCCACCTCGGCGGGTCGGATGCCACACTCCACACACGTCATGGCCATGATGATGCGGGCGAACACCTTGTGCCCCTCCTTCGAGGAGGGCGATGGCAAGGGCTGACGCCCTGCCACCTTGTAATCGAGGAGACGGATCACCGTGCGGAGGTACTCGCGCGTGTCGTTCCCGTCCTCGGGCGGTGCCCACCGGTGGATGATGTTCTCCAGCGTGTAGCTCTTGCCTGCCTGCCTCAGTCGGATGCGGTAGGTGTCCATCAGTTTCCATGCCGCGCGATAGCCGAAGGGCATGGAGGTGAACTCTTCAAATTCCTTGTCCGTCACTATCTCTCTTCGCCCCACCCACCGGCTTGTGCCGCGACGGATATTGAGGGGGTTGTTATTGCGGATTCCTCTATTCATGATTGATTTATGATTTGTGATTTGTGATTTCGTCTCTGTCATTTTGAGCGCAGCGAAAAATCTGATAACGTGTGCTTTAATGCTTGTTTTGCTTACGTGTTCAGATCCTTCGTCCTGTCGTCCTCAGGATGACAGAGACGGCATGATTCACTCGTAGCTACTCCCTAGTAGTTAGTCACTATTTTCACTTTTTTGATAACTGTTATCTGTGATTTGTGATACATATTTGCGCGATTTCCACATGGCCAGCATGTGTCGTGCCTCCCTTTCGCCCCCACCGATGCCTGCCATGCGTCTCACGTCCAGTGCCTCTTTCAGGGTGAAGGTGTCGGGGAGCAATTCCAGCAAGTTCCGTGGCCCGGGCTTGCGTCGGGCAGCTTCTCCTTCGCTCATGCTCTCCTCGATGTCCGCGCCGAAGAACTCCATCTTGCACCACAGGTCGTACTCCAGGCTCCAGCGCACAAACTCCTCGATGGCCTTCGACCACTTGCATCCGTGTGCCACGTAGAGCACACATGCCTTCAGGTAGGCAATCACGTTGGCACGGAACGAGAGGTTCTCGTACACGCGGCTCTGTGTCAACCGTGCCCGGTCGGCACACTCCTCCTTCAGCTTCATGGCCAGGCGGTACGCTTCGGGACACTCCACCTCGCCTGTGGCCTTGGTGAGGCGTTCGATGTAGGGGCGCAGCTCTTCGGCAAAGGCCTCGTCGTAGGTGCCATAGACGGGCATTTCCGAGCCTATCTCCCGTTCGGGTATGGTGCAGAAGTTGATGCGCGAGACGGGTCCGTCGGTCAGCACCGAGCGGAAGTACCGCCTGCCCTTCTGGATGGTGGTCGAGGCATTCCAGTTGAATCGGATGGTCACCTTCTCCGTCACCGACCCCGCCCCCACGCGCGTCTGTCCGTAGCGGTTTCCTGGGTCGAAGGCCAGACACATGATCTGGAACTGTTGCCCTCCTCGTCCGCTTCCGCGCAAGGCATCGAACTGGTCAATCTCGTTCATTTTCGTGTAGAGGAAGTGCCCGTCGGCCTCGGCCGTACGCATCACAAAGGCTGGATTGGTCATAACAATACTCTATAATGTTCCCGATTTAAAAATTATTATTACCTTTGCAGCATAAAAATATTACAGTTATGATAAAAGCATTAATTATTATTAGAACTTCTACAAAGAAGCAAGAGGTTGATTCTCAAAATTATGAGATTGTAAACTACGTTAAATCAATGGGTTATACAGATGATGAAATTGTAGTAGTAGGTACTAAAGCAGCTTCTGCCATCAAATTAGATGACCGTTATAAAGAGAATATGAACAAGGTATATGCAACAATTAATAGTAATCCCTCTATTGAATGTGTATATGCTTGGGGTTTGGATAGAATCGGTAGAAATGAAGAACTTATGGTAGGATTTAAGAATTTCTTGATTCAAAAAAAGATAAATTTGAGAATTAAAGAGCCATCTTTATATTTGTTAGAAGATGATGGCACTGTAAATAAAGGTATGGAATTAGCACTTAGTTTATTTATAACTATGGCTAAACAAGAAATGGAACAAAAGAAAGCCAGATTCAAAAGAGCCAAGGATAGGAATCGTAGAGAAGGAAGATTTAACGGAGGTGCTGAAACCAGATTCGGATATAGTGTAGAAAATGGATATTTCGTAGTTAATAAAGAGGAAGCAGATATAGTAAGACTGTTATTTGATGAATATGCTACTGGAGCATATAGCATTCAAAAACTAAGCAATGAAATGAATAGTAGAGGTATTAGACACAGGGGAAAAAGGCTTACTTTAGATTTTCTGCATAGTTTGTTATCTGATAACACTTATATCGGTGAAGGAAACAAAGCCGCTATTATAGAAAAAGAAGTCTTTGATAAAGTTGCAGCTATTAGAGTTAAAAACACTTCCCCACTTTTAACTAAAGAGAGTAAGACTATACATTTAGCTACAAAAATTTTAGTCTGTGAAAACTGTGGCTGTAATTACGGAGCAAACTTTGATAGATATGTATGTTACAAACACAGATTTCCCAGTAGATTTCAAGATGAATGTACCAACGATTTAACTATTAGAATTGACTTAATGGATAAATTGATTTGGGAGGTAGCTTTTGAAATGCACAAACAGTATTTATCAGTCGTAGATCAGACAAAGATAAATGAAATTGATAGAGAATTAGCTGTATTAGGACAAAAAGTATTGGAAATTTACAATAAAATGGAGGCTCTTAAACCTAGAAGAGAAAGAATTATTGAATTATATACTGACGGTATTACAACTAAAGAGCAGTTCACCAGAGCAGAAAATAAGATTAAAACAGATTTAGAAAATTATAATGAAATTCTAAACAGCTATATAGAAAAGACTGAATATTATAAGGAATTGGCAGAAAAGGTTAAAAATCCAGACACAGATATTGTTGTAAATAGCCAAGAAGAAAAGAAAAAGATTGTATCAAAGCATATAAAAAAGGTCGTAGTCAGAAGGCACGAATATTTAGGAAAAGTTATGACTTTGATAATCTTTAATGACAATATTAAAATTTTATACAATCCTTGGTCAAAACGAAAAACGGATAATAACATCTACTACTGGGAAAACGAACAGTGGGTAGGAAAATATAGAGTTTCTGCCAAATAAAACAATAAAGCCAGCAAAGTGATGCTGGCTTTACTTTTATATGAAACTTAAAAAGTCGGCTTCAGACATTATTTCTATGTCTTGTCCTTTGTCTTTCAGTTTTATGGCTTTTTCTTGTTTGGAACTTAGACCGTCTTCACCTACTACCCTGTAATCCTGCTGGCCTACTACAAGTATATCAGTATTCTTAGTTACAGAATCTACAGGGATGCCACCTATATCAGCTATCTTTTGCCACAAACCTTGTCTGGTGGAATAGCTAAGTTTGCCAGTAAAACATACGGTTTTCTGGTAGAAGTAGTTTCCTTCATCTATCAGTTCTGGATTCCCTTGTATGTTGGCACTTTTTATTTTAGGGCTTCCAGTAGATAGCTGTGGTTTAAAGTATGATGGCTTAAATTCACCACGTTTAAAATAGTATTTGGCTTCCAGTTCCTCTAAAGATGTAACTTCTGCCAGTTCCAAAGATTTGATAAAGACTTTGGCACAGGCTACAGAATCACTTTCCGCTCTATGGTGTGATTCAAAAGGAATATTCATAGCTTCACACAATGGGGACAAAGAATAGCTGTAGGTATCTTTAAAAGTGTATTTGGCAATTCTACAGGAACAGAAATGCTTGAATGTAGGAAATTCTATATCATAGAGTTCAAAAGCATCTTTCAAAGCGTACATATCAAATGAGGTGTTATGAGCCACTACAATTTGATTTGTCAAGTATGGTTCTACTTCTTTCCAGACCTTTTCAAATGAAGGACTGTTTTTTGTCATTTGGGGTGTAATGCCGTGAAGATAGATATTAAATCCATCGTAATCATTCCCTTCTGGACGAACTAACCAGCTTTTGCTTTCAACTATCTGGGAATCCTTTACTATGGCTATACCTATTTCACAGATAGAGTTTCTTTGCCAGTTGGCAGTTTCTAAATCTAATGCTACAAAATTCAGATTTTCCATACGCTTTTGTTTTAATTTGATGCAAATATACAATAAAATAGCAGCTTAATAATAGTTTCTACTTATAAATGTGTACATTTGCAGAAACAAATAAATTGCAGGTATGAAAAAAGTACTATTACTGATAGCTTTAATTAGTTTGCCACTACTGGCATTTGCACAGTCTGTATCATATACATACAAGCCATTAGCAGCAGAAGGATGCAGTGTTAGATATACTGTAGCAAAACAGGATTCTTCCAGTTACATAGTAGTTACGATAAAGTCAGACCGCTTTAAGTTCCTTACAGAATCCACTATGTTAATAAGAACCTACAAAGATGAAGTAATAAAGTTAGAAGGTAAACATATAAATGATGGCAGTGAAACTGGTGGTATCGTATCTGGTAATATAGTTATTCCTGTTACTGAAATAAGCACCACAGCACAATTTAAAATAACTGATGAACAAATAGAGAAATTACAGGATGGTGTAGCTAAGATAAGGATTACAGCTATTCCAATGAATCACGAAAGAAACTTTAAGAAGGATAAGATAGGTAAGAAGCTATACAAGTACTTCAATGAGTTAGCAAATACTGATGATACCTTTTAAAACAAAAAAGCCAGCTTACTTAGCTGTAAAATGAAGGAATAAGGGAATAATCTTGAATTTCAAATTTTGAATGTATGGTTACTATACTTTTTATTGTTGTTATCTTAGTTATATATATACTGGTAATTGCTTGTAAAGAATCTGGGAAACGTAGAAAAGCCCAAAAGGAATTATCCGATAAATACATTAAGTTTATATCACAATTTAACAAGGTGAATGGGACACGTTATTTATTATATGGTGATTTAAATGCAATATTTAATAAGTGCCTTGTGGATTACATTTTTACAGCTAATTATGTTTTACCTTTTGTTTTAGATAAAAAACACGATATATCTTTACATAATTACAGATATAAAGATATGAAGAACTATAAGGAATCAAGTATATACAAATTAGAAGAATGTAGATTAGGGGAATTATTAAACATACAAAAAAACCAAGATGTGAAATTATTTTATAGTACCCTATTTGATATTTCTATAAACACCTTTTCTATAGATCATAAAATATGTGCTGCACATTATGTTAAAGAAAATAACCCTGTAAGAATAAGAATATTTACTGAATACAGGGATTCTGGAGAACTTTGGTTAGATACATTTACAATTACTGGACAACATATAGAATCTACAGTGAAACATTTAGGGTCAGCTTCTGATTATGAATAATTATAGTGCTAACTTTATTGCTTATACTTATGCCTAAAACATTTCAACATTTGAGTAAGTCTGCTATAAATACAATGCTGCCAGATAATTTGCAGTTAAAAGACAAAAAATATAGTGGTAATATTTACTCTACAAAAGGAGGAGATTTAATAGGATATACAGAATCTAAATACTATGAAAAAGAAGATGAATTTTTCTATTCATTATTTATAGATTTATTTGAAGAATATGAAGTTAAAAATGCCTGTTTAGCAGTCTATAATAAGGGGGTGTTTCTGTTACCATTGGAGTTATTGTTAGAATTGAGAGAAGTTACTCATTCAAAGCTATATAAAGATATAGGGCTAAGATATAATCTTCATATTGTTGAAAAAGATAATAGCTTCACATTGTGCAAAGCAAAAAATGGATATACAAAAGACCTAACCGAATACTTTATACCGTATGAAGCCCACTGTATAGAAGAATTATATGATATTGATTATGACCAGATTCTACAAGATGCTATAAAATATCAAGATTCAGAACAACAGTACACTATTACAAATGATGCAAAACGAAGAATTGAAAGTAAAAAGCAAAAGGAACGTATAGCCATTTTAGAAAATCATACCTGCCAAATATGTGGCTTTAATCAATCTTATATCAATGAAAGCGGAAATAAAAAATGGATTATTGAAGTTGATCATATTATTGAAAAGTCTAAAGGTGGAGGAGAAACAATAAATAATTTGATGGTATTGTGTCCTAATTGCCACGCAAAAAAAACTTATGGAATAATTAAAATAGATAAGAATTACCGTGTATTTGAAAATAATGTAGAAATACAAATTAGGGACAATCATTTGAAATTATCCCTTAAATGAACCATATAATATAAACAAATAATGCCAGCCTACAGTTAAGTAAGCTGGCATTTTTTATAGTATGGGGGCTAAGATGCACATTATACAGAAAGCCATTACAGCACCCCAAATGAACCCTTCTAATATCATTCTATTGTATGTTTTCATAGTGTTAGGTTTAAGTAGTCCTATTCCGATTCAAACGGAAACTTAGAAGGTTAGAATTTCTTATGCTATCATTACATCATAGGACAATATTTAACGAATACTTATCTGATTAAGTCTATCAAGCCAGTTAAGGTAGTACTGGCTGTTTTTATCTGGGTATTGTTGCTGGTATGAATCCACCAGCCTTAATATCATTTCTCCGATTTCTTCCATATACCATTTATCTTTATGAACTTAGTACCCTTTTCTTTGGGTATCAGTAGTATATTCTTCATCTTCTTTCCTGTATTAATGGCTGTAGTCCTATTACAGTAGAAGCTATCAGTAGTAGCGTATTTACTAATGGTGAAAGTGCTGTACCAGTAACAGGAATCTTCACCAAAGAAGCAAATGTAAAAGGCTGCATCTAAACCCTTATCTTTCTTATCCTGTACCAAAGCATTAAACTTATCCACTTCCATAAGGTGTGTATCATAATCTTCATACTGCTGGCTTCTTACTTTGATTTCGGCTACTATGCCTTTATCTTTGAGTTTGAAATAAAAATCTACAGGGTTAAATTCATCTTCTGTGGGCTATAAGTCTGTAGCTTTCATCTATCCCAACAGTTCACTTAAAAGGCTTCTACCCTTCTATTCGGATTCAGTAAATTTATTCATAATATAATATCGGTTATATGTGGTTGTTCTTCTTTTATATCTTCTTTGGGTTCTTTGGCTAAGTAGTGACACTTGTAATATAGCCTACCCTTTGTAATATGTCCCTTATCTTCTAATTGCTTTAAGTATTTGCTGGTAGTTTGTCGGGTAATACCCATTCTATTAGCTATGCCTTCTATGGTGGTTTCTGCTATATCATTTATTCCTATTTCCGCTATCAGTTGTAGGTAAATCAGTACACCCTTTTCTTTTGGCTTCAGTTCCTGTACAAGTAAATCTGGATTCAACATCAAAAAATCTTTGGACTTTGGTAATGTGTATTCATTAAATACATAATCATTCACTTCTGATTTAAGCTGTATGTAGTCCAGAAAGCCGTTTGTTTTTAATCTCTTTACAGCATCTTCCACTTTGCTTAGTGCTATGTTGTATTTGTCTGCTATAGTCCTTAATCCTATTCTGGATTTGTGTGTAGTGCTATCCTTTTGAAAGTCTATAGCTGCATATACCAGTACATCTATGAATTTAGTTCCTGTTTTCAATGCCAGAAATTTTCTTGGTATTTGAATAAACCTCATAGTTTGCCGATGTAGGATTATTAGTTAAAATAAAATCTTCTGTGAACTTGAACAATCTGTTAAATAAGCCAGTACCAAAGTGTATTTTGGCTTCTTTTCGGTTCTGGAACACCTGCCCAGTTGGTTTGTAAATAATCATTCGTTTTTCTTCAAATTTGGTTAGTTTGCTAATCTAAAAATGAAAATTCATCTAAAAAGAGTGCCTAAAGTCGTAATGTTAAATTTTGGGTACTATTCCATACAAAGGTATTTTTGATGTATGGATATGTACCCATTTTTTAACATTGACCTTTTATGATAAGATTTCGTTTGAATCTTATCTTTTCGGCTAAGTGAGCCTTTGAAAATTAAAATTATGAGTAGCTTTTTGTAACTGTAATCTTCTGATTATCATCTATACAAGTATATTCACAATTCTGGGCGATTCCAAATAAATATAGCGGAATCTTTGTTTGGCTGGCTGGTATGCCGCTAATCTCTGCCAGGCACTGACCGACCTGCCGAGCCAACCGAAATTTGGCGAAAAGAAGCCGATTTAGTCCGCTGGGGTACTTTCCACCGTAATAGCCGCTTTTCTACCCTGCTGTAGATTACTTTTTAGTATAGAAGTTAGTAATGTTTCATATTTGGTGGAATTGAGAACTTTACCCTTCACTTTGTTTTCACCTACCAGAATACAGCCACTGGTATCATTTGGAGTATTACCACGGTGTATTAGTATTCCTTCAAAGTTTGGCACATTAAGTAATCTGGGTAAATCCCTTTTGAATTTGGGCGATCTGTTTACTATGACTTCATAAGTGCCTTCTGGAATGGCTGTTTTGTGCATTATCTTCTTTTCTCTTACGGTATCTTCCAACGTATCACAGAAGTACTACCCATCTATATAAAGTCTGCCTATTGTGTAATCTGTTTTTTGTGCTATTCGTTTTAAAAGTAGATTCATTTGTTTGTCAATACATTAATTATGAGTAATTTTGCAGCATATAAATAAAAGCAGGATGAAAACTTATCTATTTGACACATTCAACAGATATAAAAGATTCAGTGAAAAACTGGATGCTAAGACTATTCTTTGTAATAAATCTTGGTGGGTGTTTAATGATTCTGGAGAAAAAGAAGTGTATATTTTTAATACAGATGGTTCTTTAATTATATCCGTATCTGGTAAGGTGACAAATGCCACTTGGAAGTATATTCCTGCAAATAAATCTATCATTATTGCCGCTGGTGAAGAATCTTATATGGTTATTCCTGCTTTTGTGGATAGCAATATATTAGCTCTACAGATAGATGGTACTGATGAATTTGCTTTTCTGATTGATGAACAGAATATACAGAAATTCCTGCCTAAAACTTTATTAGAAGTACACCAATATTTTGAAGACAAGGAAGCAAAAGAAATTGAAGCTAAAATTATTAAAGAAAGAGAATTGAAAGAAACAGAACAAACAGATAAAAGGCTTGTTATCTGTCTTTTTATTCTTGCAGGTGTGTGTGTTCTTATTGAATTATTATTTTAAAATGTAATTTCTAATGACATTCTTTGCAAAGGCTTTGCAAATTATGAAAGTCGTATGCCTTTTGTAATCTCATATTTCCTGTATAATTCATAAAACTATCTATGTGGTGAACATCTACAGCAGGTTTCACTATACCAGCCTGTAGGCACTATTCACAAAGTGGATTTGCCATTAGCTTTGCCTACCTTAGTTTCTTCCATTTTGCAGACTGATACACCTTCTGTCTATCCTGCCTGTTAAATGTTCTGGATTTCTGCTTTGATGGCTTCTATAAAGTTGGCATTTGTTGTAGGTGTTGGTTCTTCATATTCGGTATCTGGAAAATCTTTATCTTCTATTGGTATCACCATATAGTTTGTAACCTTACTATCTCTATAATATGCACCCTTTAATAAGTTGAAGTAGTATTTGTACTACTATATAAAGTCCTTATCTGGGTTGTAATTGTATGTCAGTTTAAGATAAGTATCATTAAATATATCTTCATCCGTTTCTGACTTCACCAGCATAGAATGTAACTGCTGGTAGTGTTTGGTAAGTAGTCTGCTTACTTCTGGGTTATATAGGGCTTTTTCTACATTAACCTACATTCTTTTCCACTAATCCCAGTTATTAACCTGCTGCATTGTTATACTTCTTAATGTAATCTGAAATAAAGTATCTTACAAGTTTAGCTTTTGGTAGCTGTAAATCTTTAGACATTCTGTTTAGTTCCTAATCTTGGTTAGGGGTTAATCTTACAGTGATTCTGTTACTTTTGTTCTTTGTTTTATCGGTATTTCTCATATCCATTAATTTATAGGTTTATATAAACAAATATATTCTTTGCAGAAGTGTTCCCAAAATATTTTTATCTGATTTTTTATTTGGCTGCCATATAACTGTATTATTAATGAAAAACGAATTAACAAACTGATTATTAACAATAAAACTAATTATTTATGGCAAAATTTAAGATACCTACAGACATTGAAAAGGATGCAGTGGAATATATGAAGAATGTGCTGCAACAGTTAGAAGATAACGGTGTTTTGGAAAATGTAGATAGTGCTGCATTAACAATGCTGGCCAGAAACTACAGTATGTTTATCAAAGCATCCAAATAGCTTGAAAAAGATGGATTAACAGTAACCAGTGACAGGGGAAACATAGCACCCCACCCAGCTATAAAGATTGCCAAAGATGCACAAATACAGGCTATGAAAGTAATGGCAGAATTTGGGCTTACTGCCAAAGCCAGAACCAAATTAAAGATAGATAAGGCAGATGAAGATTCACCGTTTGAAGCGTTTGTAAAGGCTGGTAAAGAAGTTAGATAATGGGCAAATTAAAGAAGAATCCTATTCTGGATGATGCAGGTAAGATTATAGGGTATGAAGCACCAACAAAGGATATACAGATAATGGTATGTGACAAGAAAGAAGCGGATGCCATAATTATAGCAAACCACTATTCACACAAAGCCACAAAGAACAGCTTTCTTTCTTTTCTGGTGTATTACAAAGATAAGGTAGCTGGGGCTTTACAAGTCGGTTATGGAATCCGACCAAAGAAAAAGGGTACACTGAATCCAGACGAAGTTAGGGAATTTGATAGAATGTGGCTATCTGATGAAATGCCGAAATATTCGGAAACTATCACTTTATCCCTGCTACACCATTATCTAAGGAAAGTACACCCAGAAGTAAAGTATCTGATTAGCTATGCAGATAACAGTAGTGATGTAGGCAATGAAGGGACTATTTATAAGGCTGCAAACTACAAACTGATAGACAAAGTAAAATCCGATTTCTACATACTTGAATCTGGTGAACGAGTACACCCAGTAACGATGTGGCACAGACACGGAACAAGAAAATGGGCTTTCCTACAGTAGCAGTACCCCAACATTAAAAAGGCTGATGGATTCCAGATGAAATACCTGTTTGAATTATGAAGTATTATCAATATGCAGAAGATGTAATAAATGGAAAGATAGTAACAGGCAATGCCATTAAGTTAGCCTGTAAACGGTTTTAGGATGATTTGCTAAGGGATGATTTGGAATTTAGGGAAGATAAGGTAGAAAGAGCCATACAGTTTATAGGTACACTGAAACACTTTACAGGCAAACACAGTGGTAAGTGTTTCAAGTTGGAAAGCTGGCAACAGTTTATAGTAGCCAATATAGTAGGCTGGTATTATAAAGGCACTAATAACAGAAGATTTACCAGCAGTTACATAGAGGTAAGCCGAAAACAGGGTAAAACTGCTTTGGCTGCTGCTTTGTGCCTTTACTACCTTATTGCAGATGGTGAAGATGGTGCTGAAGTACTTTTGGCTGCAAACAGTAAAGATTAGGCTAAGATTGCTTTTGATATGTGCAGCAAGTTTACAAAGGGGTTAGATCCCAAAGGAAAGTATCTTACTGCTTACAGGGCTGATATTCTATTCGGAATGACGAACAGCAAACTGAAAGTACTGGCTGCTGATGATTCTAAATTGGATGGCTTTAATGCCAGCTTTGGCTTATTGGATGAATACCACGCAGCAAAGAACAGCAAAGTAAGAGACGTTATAAAGTCCAGTATGGGAATGAGACAGAATCCCCATTTATGTACTATTACCACTGCTGGCTTTGACAAGTCTTTGCCCTGTTACCAGCTAAGAAGTGTAGCCATAGAGATTTTGAACGGACTAAAGACAGATGATGAAATGTTTATAGCCATATACAGTTTAGATGATGCTGATGATTGGAGGGAAGAAAAGAACTGGGTTAAATGTGCTCCGAATTTGGATATTACTGTTACCAGAAAGTATATAAAAGGACAAGTTCAACAGGCTATTAATAATCCTGCTGATGAAGTTGGGGTAAAGACCAAAACACTTAATCTGTGGTGTGACAGTTCTAATGTGTGGCTACCAGAAGAATACATTATCAAAAGCAGTCAGCAGGTGGAACTGGAAAAGTTTTCTGGAATGGATTGTTATATAGGTGTGGATTTGGCTGCTACCAGTGACTTAACAGCAGTTTCTTATTTGATTGTTTCTGATGGCAAATATTACTGGAAAACCCACTATTATCTTCCAGAATCGGCACTTATTGAAAAGGCAGACAAAGAATTGTATAAATACTGGAAGCAGATAGGGATATTAACTGTGACCAGTGGAAATGTTACGGATTATGACTACATTACTAATGACATTATGAAGTATGCAGAAATAGTGAATATACAGGCTGTAGGGTATGACAAATACAATGCAACACAATGGGCTATAGATGCAACAGCAGAAGGTTTGCCATTAGAAGAATATCCGCAAACATTAGGTAATTTCAATATGCCGACAAGGGAACTGGAACGGCTGGTTATGTCTGATAGGGCTGTAATTGATAATAATGAGATTACCCGATTCTGTTTCAGAAATGTAGTGCTTAAATCCGATTATAACGGTAATGTAAAGCCGAATAAAGCAATAGATAAGAAAAAGATAGATGGGGTAATAGCTATGATACAGGCATTAGGAATGTACCTTAGAATCCCACATTACAGTAATGAAATAACAACTATTTGAATGAAGATAGGTAACTTAGAAATTAATTGGAACAAACAGCCAGTAGTAGAAGAACGTAGTTTCTTTGATTCTTTGATGTATAACAGTAATGGTAGTTACAGCACTAATAAGGCTATGCTTTTATCTACAGTTTACAGGTGTGTAGATGTAATCAGCGATTCAGTAGCCCAGTTACCATTAGAACCATATTACAAAGATAAGTTTGGCTATAAGATGAAATTTGTGGATCATCCTACTTACTACCTGCTTAACAAAGAGCCAAACGGCAAAATGAGCAGATTTACCTTTATAAAGACTTTGGTAGTAAGTGTATTACTAAATGGTAATGGATATGCCTATATAGAACGAGATAATAAAGGTGATGCTATATCCCTATAGTATATCCCTTCAGAATATGTTACCATTACTGAAGTAAAGAACGGTATCAAATACAGTGTGGTAGGTATCAAAGGGCTGGTAGAACCCTGTAATATGATACACCTTCTTAACTTTAGTTATGATGGCATTAAGGGTATCAGTACATTAACCCACGCAAGGCAGACTTTAGGACTTTCAGCAGACAGTGAAGCCCACGCTACAGGATTCTTCAAAGGTGGTGCAAATCTGGCTGGTATATTGAAAGTACAAAGTATATTAACTGGCAAACAGAAAACAGACTTAAAAACAAGCTGGCAGACTGCTTTTAGTCCTACAACTGGTACACCCAACGGAGTAGCAGTACTTGAAGGAAATATGGACTTTTAGCCCATTACAGTAAACCCTGCTGATGCACAACTGTTAGAAACCAGAGAATTTAACGTAATTGATATTTGTAGGTTCTTTGGGGTATCACCAGTTAAAGCATTTGATTTGAGTAAATCCAGTTACAGTACAGTAGAAGCTACACAACTGGCTTTCCTCACTGACACCTTAGCACCCTTATTAGAAAAGATTGAACTGGAATTTGAACGGAAACTGTATAAACCATCCGAAAGAAAGAATATTGAAGTAAGATTTGATACTTCTGTACTGCTTAGAGCCGACAAAGCAAGTTTAGCCAGTTATTATAATACACTATTCCAGATTGGAGTGATAGCACCTAATGAGATTAGAAGGGAATTGGATTTGCCAGCCTTGGAGAATGGAGATAAGACCTTTGTACAAGTGAACGTACAAACTTTGGAAAATGCAACAAATAACATTAAAGATGAAGGAAACACGCAGCTTTAAAATTGAACCATTAAAAGAAGATAGCAGAACCATAGAAGGCTATGCTATTGTATTTAATGCTGAATCCAGAGACTTAGGAGGGTTCACGGAATAGATAGAACCTACAGCTTTGGAAGGCATTATAGAAAAATCTGATATTCTTTGCCTTCTTAATCACAATGAAGATAGAGGTGTTTTAGCCAGAAGTAAGTTTGGTGAAGGCAGTTTGGAACTGATGGTAGATGACATTGGACTTATGTACAGATTTGAAGCACCTAATACGGCTTTGGGGGATGAACTGTTAGAAGGCATTAAGAGAGGTGATATTAGTACCAGTAGCTTTGCCTTCACTGTAGAAAAAGATACTTGGATTAAAAAGGATGATGGCAGTTATTTACGGACTATCAATAGCTTCAAAGAATTGTTTGATGTATCACCTGTATATAAAGAAGCCTACCCAGATACCAAAGTAGCGGTAAGAAAGATGCAGGATATGGAATCTGAAGGGCTTAAATCTTACTTTGATGAACTTAAAAAGAAATTGGTATGAACACATTAGAGTTATTGGATAAGAAACAGCAACTGAAACAGAAGGCAGAAGAACTGATAGCAGGTGCTGAAACTGCTGTAAGAAAATTGAATGAAGGGGAACAGGCAGAATTTGAATCTATCCTTAAAGAGATAGAAGAAACAGATGCACAAATTAGAAAGATAGAAACAGAGAATTTAAAGCAAACAACAAGTAAAAGAAGTATGGAAAAGTTTTCATTATTGAAGGCTATTAACGATGTAGCCAACAACAGACAATTAGACGAAAGAGCACAAGAAGTAGTTAATGCTGGTATTTCTGAAATGCGTAAAGCAGGACAAAACTACAGTGGATAGATTGTATTACCGATGGAAGTAAGAGCCGATATTCAAGCTACTGTAGAAGGTGCAGGACAAGAAAACGTAGCTGAAGATAAGTTAGGAATCTTAGAGCCATTAAGAGCAAATTTAGTATTGGTTAATGCTGGTGCTTCATATATGACAGGCTTACAGGGTAATGTTTCTATTCCTGCTTATTCAGGTTCAAATGTCACTTGGGAAGGTGAAGTAGCAGATGCCAAAGATGGTGCTGGCACATTTACAGAAGTGAACTTAGAGCCAAAGAGATTAACGGCTTATATTGATGTATCTAAGCAGTTCTTGATTCAAGACAGTAACAGTGCAGAAGAAATGCTTAAACGTGATATTGTATCTGCCATTAGCAACAAATTGGAAGCAACTATTTTAGGTACTGAAGCTGGTTCTGCTACTATGCCTGCTGGTATGTTGAACGGTGTTTCTGCTGATTCTGCTGCTATCACTTACGAAGATATTGTAGGTATGGAAGCCGAATTAGAAAAGGAAAATGTAAGAGGTGACATTAAATTCATTGTATCACCATCCGCAAAAGCCACTTTAAAGACTACTAAAATTGATGCTGGTTCTGGTAAGTTCGCTATGGAAGGTAACGAAGTAAACGGTTATCCAGTGCTTTGTACTTCTGCTGTAGCTGATAAGGGTGTTATCTATGGTAACTTCAGTGATTTGGTAATAGGACAATGGGGAGGTATAGATCTTACTGTAGATCCTTATACACAGGCTGCTAAGGGTAAGGTAAGATTAGTGATTAATGCCTACTTTGATGCCAAACCACGCAGAGCAGAAGCATTTGTAAAGAAAGTGTTAGCTTAATACAGTTTGTTAATAATAAGTAAGCTATGTATTTGACTTTGGAACAAGTGAAGAAACATCTACTTATAGATGATGATTTTGTAGCGGATGATTCATATATTACAGACTTGATTACTGTAGCACAGGATTCAGTTTCACAGCATTTAGACATAGCTTTGGAAGAATTAGAAGCAGGTGGGACTTTGCCACCTGCTGTAATTCACGCTATGTTATTAATGATTGGAAACTTATATACCAACAGAGAACCTGTAACAGTCGGTTCTGTGGTTAAGATTCCCTATACTTATGAATATCTGGTAGGACTTTACAAACACTATGAAATAAAATGAGGGCTGGCAGTTTACGTTATCCGATAATCATACAGAAGCCTGTAGCCATTAAAAATGAATATGGTGCTACTACTAATAGCTGGTAGGACTATATACTAACAAGGGCTGATATTCGGTTTGATTCTGGCAACAGGCTTAATGAAAACAGTGAGATTATCCACAGCTATACAAAGACTTTCATAGTAAGACACTACCACCCTATTACAGAGAATATGCGGATTATATACAAGGGTAAGAAGTACAGAATCCTTTGTATCAATCCAGAGACATTAAAGCAGACAATAATAACGGAGTTAATCAATGAATGACACAATTACAGTAGATGCCAAACAGGTACTGGACTTATTCAAAGAACTGGATAGCAGGAAACAGAAGAAAGCCTACAGAAACGCTTTAAGAAGTGCTGCCAACATTCTTACTAAGGAAACTAAGCGGTAGCTTAAATCCAGACTGGGGAAAGCTGCCAACAGTAAAAACTGGTGGAACGGTAAGACCTTAGTAAGTGGTGTTAAATCCAGTGCCGACAAAGAAGGGACTGAATCAAAGGTACACATTATGGGGGACTTCAGATTAAAGTTCTTTGAAATGGGTACATAGGAACGATTCACCACAGGCAGTAACAGTGCCAGTGTAAGGGGAAAAGACCCAGTAAGAAGGCAGAAAGTACCAGCAAGCAGGGGTAAAATCACAGCATCCTACTTTTTCAGAACAGCCAAAGAACTTAAAGAAAAAGAAGTGTTTGATAGTATGAACAGGCTGCTTTCTTAGTCTATTGTAAGAGTAGCCAACAAACATAAAGGCAAATGAATTTACAAGTAGGAAAAGCCATATTCAGTATTCTAAGTAATGATGCTGATTTGGTGGAAAAGGTGGAAAACAAAATATATCCGTTAATAGCAGATGTAAATACTACTTTCCCTTTTATTGTTTACAGAAGAAACGGTATTGAACCATTAAACAGCAAAGACAGATTCACAATCAATACCACGACATACATAAGCATAGTAGTAGCTTCTGATAAATATGATGAAAGTATAGAGATAGCGGAAAGAATTATTAAGGCTTTAAGTAAGGGAACATATTAGGGGATAATGGATATAAGTTTAGTAGATGCTGATGAAGATTATATAGATGATACGTTTATTTAGACTTTAACTTATAACATAAAGACTGATGGCAAATATAATTAACGGTGGTGATTTGATGTTTTTTATTAACGGAAAATCTGTAGCATTTGCTACAAGCCACAAACTGACAATTAATGCAGAGACAGTAGAAACTTCAAGTAAAGATAGCGGTGGTAAATGGGTTACAAAATCGGTTAAGAAATTGAGTTGGAACGGTACAACAGAAAACCTTTATTCTAATGATGGTGAAGGGGTAACTTTTGATACCTTGTTTGATTTGATGGTAGCCAGATAGCCTATTGATGCTGTATTTGCTTTGGAAGGTAACAGTTCAGATTATGCAGAAAACAAATTGGATGAAGTCCCTACAGACGGTTGGACTGCTGTAAGTGCAGGCACTAAGACTGGCAAAGTAATTATCACTTCATTAGAAGTAAATGCACCTAATGGGGATAATGCTACTTTCACCTGTAACTTTGAAGGTGTTGGGGCTTTGGTGAAAGATGGTGAAACTACTTCTGACGGAACAGGTAATACAGGTTCTTCTGGAAGTGGAACAAGTAATGATGATGGGAACAATCCTTTGTAATCAAACAGCCCTTTACACCTAATGAGGGTGTAAGGGGCTTTTTAACTTTAACAGACTATGGAAATAATTATTATAAACAAACCGTATAAACTCAAATACACATTAAGAGCCTTATTTATCTATGAACAGATAACAGGTAAGGCTTTCAATCTCAAAACTATCACAGATGAATATTTGTTCTATTACTGTATTCTGGCTGCAAATAACCCAGAAATGGAAATGACCTTTACTGATTTCATTGATGCCATTGATGAAGATTACAGCATTATAGCGACATTCCAGAAGTTCTTAAAGCAGGAAATAGAGAAACAGAATATCTTCATTACAGATACGGACATTAAAAAAAAGTCTTGACCACTAAGGAAATATATTCATTACTGGTTCTGGAAGGTGGTTTGTCCCCAGATTATGTATTAGACAAAATGCAGATGTACGAACTGGAAGCCTTAATAAGCAGCCTTTACCAGAAGAACAGGGAAAGCTGGGAGCAGACAAGGCTACTGGCATACATACTGGCACAGGTGAACAGTACTAAGAAACTGAAGCCTTCAGACATTCTTAGTTTTGTTTGGGACAATGATAATAAGGGTAACACTTCCATTAGTAATGAAGATGTAAAGAGATTAAAAGAAAGAGCAAAACAATATACAAGTAAATATAATGGCTGATTTAGTGACCAGATTACTACTGAACAGTAGTAACTTTGATGATAATTTGAGAAAATCCACATAGCAGGTACAGAACTTACAAACTACTGGAATGAAACTTAATAAGGGCTTCAGTGCTGTAGGCAGTACCATTACAAAGTTTGCTGGCTATCTTGGTATAGCCTATACTGCTGGTGAAGCATTTAATAAGACTATCAGAAGCAGCCAGACTTTAAGTGATACCTTTGACAGCAGTATGTAGGCATTAACAACCAGTGTAGATCAGTTCTTTTATGCTTTGGGTTCTGGAGAGTTCCAAACATTCTTGAACGGATTAAGCGGTATAATAGATAAGGCACAGGAAGCATATTCAGCTATGGATTAGCTGGGTAATACCAGAATCAGTTTTGACTATACCAGTGCCCAAAATGCCAGAAACATACAGGAAGGACAAGCAGCAGCCAAAAATAAGTTTGCACCAGTAGAAGCCCGAAATGAAGGGTTTGCCCAATGGCAGAAAGCCATACAGACACAAATAGAACAGAATGAAACACTGAAGTTTGATTTGCAGAAGGCAGTTACTACAGCAGTGGAAGCTGAAATAGGCAAAGAAAACATAAGGGTTACAATGGAAGATGTGGATAAGGTACTAAAGATAGATGTTACAAACCCATAGAAAAGGGAGTAGTTAAAGAACCAGTATTCAACCCAGTATGACGAGTATAAGGAAAAGGTAGGTAATCTGGGTAGATACACTTATAAGGATGCAGCAGGTAATACAAACATTTCATTCTGGAAACACTACACCGATGGAGAAAAGAAGATAATGGAAGATTTGGCATAGGAATACAGGGAAGCCATTATAGTTAATGCTATGCTGAACAAATATAAGGATGAAGAACTAACAGCCCTTAAAGACAATGCCAAACAGTTTGTTTCCTTGGATGCTGCTACTTATGGCTTAATCAGAGAATTTAACGAGACTGCCAACGAGTATAACAATGCAAACAAGGCTGTAGAAGGATTCCAGAAAATTGAAAGTTTTGAAGGATATACAGCATATACACCTACAGCCACTACAACAAAGAAACCGTTAAAGACAGATGTAGTTTTGGCAGAAGGTTCACTGGCAAAGATTGAAAAGGAAATAAGCGAAAAGAACAATCAAATAAAACTGGTTACTTCAGATGAAGATAGAGCCAGAATACAAAAGGAAATTCAGCAACTGACACAGCAGAAAGAAGAAATAGAACTTAGGCTAAAGTTCCCTGCTGATTCTATAGCTTATCTGGATAACCGATTATCAAAGCTGAAAGCGGAATATAACTTAGCCATAGACAGTGCCAGCAGGAACAAAGTACTGGATGAACTGAATGAATTAACTAAGAAGAAAAGGCTGATAGAATTTGAAGCTAAAGTAGTACAGACTACCACAGACATTAAAAAGAGTATAGCCAAAACGGAAACACCCCAAACTAACAGCAAATGGAACTTCTTAAATCCAGATTATGATTCGGATTCTGAACAGTTGGAACAGGTGGTAGAAAAGTACCAAAGGCTTAAAACTATTAGGGATGGAATATCAGAACAGGATATAGCGGATGCTTTACAGTTAAAGACTGATGGAGCACAGGAACTGATAGGACTGGTTAAGCAGTTGGATAGTCAGTTACAATCTTTGGAGAATACAACCGAAAATCTTAATGATAAGCTATAGCTGAAGGATGCCCAGAAGCAGATGTAGCGATTAGAAAAAGAAATAAATGCTGGTACATACAATGCAGTAAAGACTACTGTAGGTGGGGTTCGTGATTTGGTAAGTGCCTTTACCCAGTTTGAAAACTTTAAGGATATGAGTACAGCCGAACAGTTCTTTACCATTACTGATGCCATATTCACCACCATAGACAGTATAACCAGTATTATAGGTGCTTGGGAGACTTTGAACAAACTGCTTACAACCTTTGGAATCATTGAACAGGGTGTAACTGCTGCAAGTATAACTAATGCCACTACAGAAGCTGCTGTAGTTACTGCTGCTGAAACTGAAAAGGCTACTGCCGTTACTGCTGGGCAAACAGCACAAACTGTAGCTACTGTTACTGGCAGTGTTACCAGAGCAACGGCACTAAAGGCAGAAATGGCTGCTGGTTCTACTGCTGCTTATGCTTATATACCTTTTGCCGGTGTAGGGCTGGCTGCTGCTTAGATTGCTACTATGTCTGCTATGATTGCTGCTGCTTCTGCTATTCCTGCTTTTGCTGAAGGTGGTATATTTGCAGGTAATCAAACTATAGGGGATTTGAACTTAGCCAGAGTAAATGCAGGTGAAATGATTCTTAACAACAGACAGCAAAGAAACCTGTTTAACCTGCTTAATGAAAATGGTGCTTCTGGTGGAACTGCCAGCAGCAAAGTAGAATTTAAGATAAAGGGAAATGAACTTGTAGGGGTACTTAACAACTATAATAAAAGAATAAGTAAAGTATGATTTATAAAGGATAGTTTAAGAATATAGATAACCAGCTTATATCTGTGTATATTGGTACTTCTGGTGCTGATATACAGGATATAGGGGAACAGGAAATAACGACACTGTTACTGGCAGATAACCCAGTAATCATTACTTCTGCCAGTGATGGTATCTTTGCACCTATAAAGGCTGATTCCTGTACCATAAGAATACTTACAGAAAAGATATATCCAGACATTTATAGCAATACGGCATAGGGAACTTCTGTAATGGTTAAGAATGAAGATACTGGTGTTACTTTGTTCTTTGGATATGTAACACCTAACATCTATACTTAGGAATATGTGGGACTGGATGAACTGGAAATAGAAGCTATATCCGCTTTAAGTTCTTTGGAGTATTTGAGATTCAGCAGAAGCGGAAACAGTTTTTCCAGTTGGTACGACATTATAAAGGTATGTCTGCAAAAAACAGGATATTACAAATGCTTCTATTTCCCAGATAACTTTAACTATGAAAACACTGAAGCACTGGCACAGCCTTTACTGAAAGTCCTGTACCAGTTTGAAAATAATTTCTTTGATGATGATTAGGAAAGCACACCTTGGACTTATAAAGAGATTCTACTAGAATTTTGCAAATTCCTAGGGGTATCACTGGTAGTATATAAATCACAGTTATATTTCATTGATTATGGATATACAGATAACAAGTATTTCAAATATGATTTAACAGATGACAGTGTTACTGAAGTAATATTGGAAAATCTGTACACGATAACAGCAGAATCTTATAAAACAACAGGTGCAACCCTTAGTTATGATGAGACCTACAATAAAATAACGGTAAAGGACAATCTGCTAGAATTTGATGATGTGATACCTTCTATAATGGATAATCTGATAAATCAAGCAGAAGACAGTAACCAATACTATGAAAGCAGTATTACAATGGATGAAGTGGAATATACTGTATTAAATGCCTTTTTCAAAAGTACCCAGTGGTATCACAACCAGCCTTCGACCCTGCCACCAGAAGCCAGAAAAAGGAATATTGGTTCATACTGGCAGAAAGTAGCTGAATATGAAAAGGAGAAAGAACCCAGTGCGTTGAACTGGAAAACTTATTTCACGATGTATGTACAGAGCCAATACAGTAACAGTGGTGGGTGTAATTATCTAATGACATATCCCTATAAAGATGTGGATTTGATATGTAACGGAGGATATTTCATTATCAATATGGACTATAAATTAAGTAGTGATTATAGGGCAAATGATGTGCTGAAAACTGATGATAAGACCTATTCCACAGCTTCGGACTTGTCGTATAAAGATACGCTTTTCCCTTGTCGGTTGTATGTAGGGGATTACTACTTTGATGGTGAAAAGTGGGAACATAAGAGCGAATACGAAAGGAAATTGAACAAAGGGTACTATGCCGATTCTTCCAGTGTGTATGAAACTTATGACAAGAGTAATCCAATGTGGTACAAATACAAAGATACAGATGGTGACTGGGTGTTTACGAATAAAGAAGAATGGGAAGCTGCCACTACAGAGAAAGCTAGCGGTAGTTATGATAGCTGGTAGCACATTTTCTATAAAATGACAGGTGATGAAATGACCTACATAGATGAAACATATTATCACGAATGTATATTAAAGGACAGATTCTATTTGGTACACATAAACGAAGATGGGGACAAAATATTTGATGAAATGAAGAGCCTAACCAATACAGTAAGTTGGAGAATGAATATAGCAGATAGTCGGGATGGTGTTGCAATCAGACTGCCAGATTTCATACTGAATGGCAAACTTACTTTCCAGTTATACGGTTCTAACGAACTGGGTACATATCCAGTATATTCTACGGAGTTGAGACCAGATCCAGAAAGACAGTCGGATATATGCAGGGCAGTACACATAAGTAATTTAGAATTGTTATATAAGGCTTCTGATAGTGACGTTTCCATTTTCAACAGTTCCACAAATAAAGGGGATTCCATCTATACCAATGTGATTAATGATGAGTATGTAAATGAATGGGACGAACTGGAAATAAAAATAACAACCCAGATAGAAAACAGAATTACATCTTATTCAAGTCTTCTGCTTAAAGAAACAACTGATGCAAATGTGACATTCTGCTATAAACTGATGGACAAAACATTAGGAGAATACAGAATACAGGAATGTAATTTAGTGGAAAAGTACTACAACCATTATAAAGAACCAAAGGCTATACTGGATGTCTGCTTACAGAATGTACTGTAGCCCTATTCACGGATAACAGAAATGAATCTGGGCAAAACATTTACTTTTGATTCTTATGAACTGGATGTAAAAGCAGATACACTGAATGTTAAACTGATTGAATATTAACTATGGAAATAAAGAGATATTACATACCAAAATTACCCAGAAACAAATACACTACAACTGGTACAAATATTACTTATACTGGTACAAATGGTGGTAGTACTTCATACATCTACAATAATACCCAAACAGTAGATGTATATGATGGATTGGATAGTACATCTATAAAGAAAGCCTTATCTGCTAATTAGGGTAGAATATTGAATGAACAGATAGCAGCCAGTAATGAAATATCTACTGAATTGCAGGAACAAATAACAGCCAATTTACAATATACAAACGACAACTTTTTAAATAAGAAAAATGAAGATACGGCTGAAAAACTGATACACTTTCTGGAGGGGATAGATGCACAGGGTATCAGCACTTTGGAAGATATTACTTTACTGGGTGATTTGATTTCCAGTAACTTTGTCAAAGATTCAAACGGCTTTGGAATCTATTAGGATGATGAAGGCAAATACCATTTTGATATAGACTTTGTAAATGTAAGGGGAAAGTTCACTACTGAAAGTCTGGAAGTGAAGGAATCCACACACATAGGGGGAAAGATCTACAGCACAAAGGCAGGAATGATTTGTAGCAAGGTAGAAGAATATGATACTTATTACAGATGCTATTTTAATACAACTGATGCCGATGGAAGGATAATCAGTAACCAGTTTGCCGTGAATGATTAGGCTTTTATGCAGACTTTCAATTTGATTACTTAGGCAGATGGAAAGACTGGTAATAGAAGGTTCTGGCGGTTGGTTGAAGCTATTGGCGAAAACTACATAGACTTATCAAAGACTGATTATGAATCTGGTTCTGATGCTCCTTTGGCTGGGGATAGTATTGTACAGCTTGGAAATAGAAGTGATTCCACCAGACAGGGAGCACTGATATTAGAACCATTATCTATGAAGGTGTACAAGGGAATCAAAAGCTATGTACTGCCTACACCCTTTATAGACTTGAACCCAGAAAAATCAGTGATAGAAGCCCAGTTAATCAATGTGGCAACTGGTGAAGATATTAATGATACCATTAACAGCATTAACAACAGGATAGCACAGGTTAAGGAGCAATCCGATAAATGTTTCACTATCTGGATGGATGCTTATACACCGACACTGGAGAATTTACCTGCTTCTGCCTGGACTACTGACAGTATGAAGAATGAACACTTACAGGATATATTCTATGACACCTCAAAAGAAGCTGGTTCTGGTGGAAGGGCTTACAGGTTTGAACTTAATAACGGTGTTTACAGTTGGGTAGAGATTACGGACAAAGACACTATAGCAGCACTGGAACAAGCCAAAGCAGCAGAAGATTTAGCGGATAGCAAAAGACGGGTGTTTGTTGAACAGCCTACTATAGATTCAGTTTATGATGTCGGAGATATTTGGGTTAATGCAAACTACAATGATGGAACTACCATCTATAAGAATGATGAATTAGTTTGTATCACTGCTAAAACTGCTGGTATGGCTTTCAGTATTTCCCATTGGTAGCCCACTTCTACAGCTACTACTGCTTACATAGAGAACTTAGGCAATCAGATAACACAGGCTGTAACGGATTCTAAGGATGGTATAGATGCTGCAAAAGAACTGGCATAGCAGGGAATAGACAGAGCAGAACAGGCTATAGTTTCGGCTACAGAAGCTATAGATTCGGCACTTTATGCCAATGAACTTGCAAATGATGCCTGCTACAGAGCGGAACAGGCAGAAATAGCATCTTCAGAAAATACCACAGTGATACAGCAAACACAGGATTCAATAGTAGCACTGGCCAATAAGATTTCATTTGATGCAGATGGAAATATAGTGAACACAGACAAAAGCGGATTGGTAACTACTGCTGATTTCAATACCCTGTTATCAGAGAAAGTTTCTTTTGATGATGATGGGAATGTAACAAATGTATCTACAGCAGGATTAGTTACCACTGCCAACTTTGCCGATATGTTTGCAGAACAAACTACAGAAGATGGACTGGTAAAGAGAGCAGACATTAGCACCTTCATTACAGCAGATGAAGCTGGGGAACTGGTATCTAATGCCACCATACAGGCAGACAAAATAAACTTCATTGGTAAAACAATGATAAACGGAAACTTTGTAGTAGATACCAGTGGTAATGTGACAATGAAAAATGCCGATGTAACAGGAAAGATTACAGCAACAGAGGGAGAATTTAACGGAGTATTGAAAGCCAGTCTGATGTATAGTAATACGATAGCAGTTACAGGAAAAGAATACACTATTAATCCAGAAGAAAGCCCTGCCTGCTGCTTTGTGTTTGACAATCCAAAAATATTAGGGCAGTATATCTGGCTTCCAAATGCAACCCAGTATGACGGTTTGGAAGTGCAGTTATTCTTGAAATGGTCAGATTCCAGTTATAACTTTATGGATTATTACACAGGATTCGGGAGCAAGGCCAGTTCTATCTTTTGGGCAAGGAATGTGTATAGTATAGGGGAACTGGGAAGCAGTGTAACGGTGCAGAAATACTGTTTGGCACTATCAGAATCGGCTGCTGGTGAAAATAATGTTTTCAGAGTACTGCCTAACTGTATGTACAGACTGAAAGCAATGCTGGGGGCTTGGTATGTGGTGGAAGGATTACTGAACGGAGAGTAACGATGAAAAGAATAACAGTAAGAATAACAGAAGCAAAGTGTGACGGTCAGCAGATGGCAGTGATACACAATCTGGAAAGTGACTGTGAACAGGTATATGAACTGAACAGGATTATGCACGCTTTAGCATTTACACAGATAACAGTAGAACAAACAAATAAAGGGTTTACTTATGTGTTCCCTTTAAAACTATAGTAATATATGAAACTGAATATAGGAACAAAATACACAGGGGATTATCTTACAGCAGAAGAATTTAACCAGTTAGTCAGTGCCATAAACAATTACAAGTTAGGGGAACTGACTAACGTAAATTCCACTGTGGATGAAGATGTAGAAGATGATTGTGTACTGGTAAAATATGCTGGTGAAGATACTTTTACCCTAAAGAGACTGGCAGAGATAACCACACCAGTAATAGGGCTACAAAGATACATAGCTTTGCAGAATAATATGATTAGTAAGAATGTGGCTGTAAGTAAGGGTGATAACTGTTTGTTGGATTTCACCTTTGTTTCACAGGAAAGATATTCTTCAGCAGACAAATACACTAACACAGATGAAAGGGGACTTTTGTAGGTAGCCATTAAGAACAGTACATACAGTGAATACACCATAGTTAAGCAGGTGTACATAAACAGTGCAGAACCTACCAAACTGGATATAACGGAATATCTTACTTCCAGTTCTAATAGTGTTATGCTGAAATGTGAAGGGGAAGTTACAGGGGAAACTACTTCGGCTTTGGTTTATACGGTAACAGTAACTACACTGGGTATCAATGCGGATAATTTCAGATGGTGGTAGCCTTATTCTGGTGATATAGCCATACCATTCATTATTAGCGGTAACATTACAAAGAAACTGTTTGTGACGGTAACAGGCAATGGATATAACACTTCTTATGAAGAAAACTTAGGTACTACCACTTACACAGAAACACCGTATAACTACACAGTACCCAGACCTACAGCAGATGGAGTTTATAAGATTACGGCTTATGTAAGTAATCTGGATGAAACATTAGTGACAAAGCAAGTTTCATTTAATGTTATTGTAGCTTCCACTGGTTCACAGAAAAAATATCTGGTTGTAAATAACGTGAATACAACCATTAAGAACTATTCGGAAAACAATGTATTGGAATATGCCGTTTATGATGGGGATTCCAGTACTACAGATTTGAACTTTACTATAGTTCTGGAAGGGAAACAGGTTTATCTATCTACTGAAGATGCAGCACCTACACAAAGCAGAAACAGCTTTACCTATCAAGCGGAAATAGAGTATGAAAGCAATTCCAATTTTGAAGTAACTTTGGCTATTGGTGATGATGTCACAAAGAATCTGGTAACCCCCATTTCTTTAGTGGTGGATAACAGCTATTCATTTGGAAGTACAGCAGGTGCTACATTCTATATGAACCCCAGAACCAGAAGCAATGCACAAAGCAACAGGACAAAGATAGTGAATGAAGTAACTGGTGAAGAAATTGCAGCTACTTGGACTAACTTTAACTGGGGTAATGATGTATGGCAAACAGACGATGCAGGGAACAGGGTACTTAGGGTAATGAGTAATGAAAAGCTGGTAATGGACTATTACCCATTCAAGACAGAAGCAGCCCGAAAAGGTAAGACTATAGAAATTGATTATTTGGTAGATAATGTAATAGACTACAGCCAGCCTGTTATACAGATGTGCAGCAGTGAAGATGAATATACAGGATTGAGAATCACCCCAGATAATATTTGCCTGTTATCCCAGTCACTGAAGAACAAGATTACACAGGCTACCAATACCGACACAGGAAAGAGAATCAGACTAACAGTAGTGATTATGCCTACAGCTTATGGAAATGCTGACTTTAATTTGGCTATCCTGTATATCAATGGTAAGAAGAACAGGGAATTTTCATACGCTACCAATGATTATTTTGCATAGAGTTCACCAGTAACTATAGGTTCAAACTTTGCTGATGTCGATGTTTACGGAATAAGAATGTATGATATGGCACTTACTTCATAGCAGGTGCTGAAGAACTATATAAACTGGCTTACTGACAATGCAGAGAAAGAGCAGGTAAACACTGCTAATGATGTGTTGGATATTACAGGTACGGAAGTAGATTTTGATAACACCATAGACCAGTATAACATTATGGTATTTGACAATGATTTGCCTTCTTACTTAGACCCCAACGAAAAGAAGGGTACTTTGTCTATCTACTTCTATGAGCACCCAGAAAGAAACGTATCAATCAGTAATGTAAAAGCCAGTGGTTAGGGTACATCTTCAAAGAAGTATTTCAGATGGAACACGAAGTACAAACTGGATAAGGAAAAAACGGTTATCACTTATGCCGATGGTACAACAGGTACAAAGAAATGGCAAATGACACCAGATGTACCTGCTGCCAGTGTATTTACTGCCAAAAAGAATTTTGCATCTTCTATGCAATCTCATAAGATGGGTAGTGTTAATTCGGTGGATTTACTCTATAAGGAACTGGGGCTTACTAACGAAGCTATGGAACTGGATTCTACAAAGAGAATAGCCGTTTACCAGATGCCGTTTATAATGTTTACAAAGTCGGTAAATGAAGAGGGGGACACCGTTTATAGGTTTGAAGGTGAATATACTTTTGGTGCAGATAAAGGGGATGAAAATACTTTTGGCTATGATACTGACAAGTTCCCCAGATTGATAAGTATAGAAGGTTCTGATAATTCACCACTGCCAGCCCTGTTTAGGATTCCTTGGAGTAGCAGGATGCAGTATAATGAAGATGAAGAGGCTTTTTAGTACAACGGTTAGAACTGCTGGGATTTTGGAGGTGGAGAGGTAGAGAATATAGATTTATGGATTCCTGCCTATAATCTGGCTTATGAATGTAGCAACAGAATACGACCTTTTAACGGTACACTGGATGAACTAAATGCCGATGTAGTGACCTATAGAAGTTCTGGGTATGATTACTGGATAGCTAAAGAAGGTGATGCCAACCAATATAACCAGTACTACTATGAGAGTTCAGAAGGCAGGTTTATAGGGGCTGATACTGGTAACGGTACTATCAATCTGCTTACATAGTTGGCAGATTACATAGACACTGCCAGTTTTTCCGCTTTGAGCAATGAGGAAAAGAACAGTTTGTTTATCACTTCCAGAATAGCCAAATTTAGGGATGAAGCACCTACATACTTTGACATTACAGATGCCATATTTCACAGGAACTGGATAGAAGTTCACGCTGGTACAGACCAGAGAGCAAAGAACACTTATCCCTATTGCTTTGGTGATGGGTATAAATGGAAATGGCGGTTTGATGATATGGATACAATCTTTGACACCGACAATCAAGGATAGCCACTAAAGAAGTATTCTGTAGAAGTACAGGATGAAGGGGTTTGGAACGGACAAACCAGCAACTTCTGGAACTTGATAGATTTGGCATACCCAGAGGAAATACATAATGAAATGACTGCCTTTTTAAATGCAATGGAAACACTGGGGGGATTGAATGTAGGGGATGATTACGGCAAACTGTATGCCTACTTCAAACGGTTCTATTTAGACAATTCACAGTATTTCCCTGCTGCCGTAGTTAATGCTGATACAAAGTACTGCTATGAGACTGCCAAACTGAATACGCAGTATGTGAATGATACAGACCCGATGACACAGGCACTGGGCGATCATTATTCTGCTGAAAGTGCTTGGATAAGCAAACGTATCAATTACATAATGAGTAAGTACAGCTATGGTAATTTCAGTGCTCACGGTAACGATACTATCATAGTCCGTGCAGCAGGTGATTTGATTAACTACCAGCTTACACCAGCCATAGATTTGTACCCGAATATAGCTAATGGTACTTCCATAGTGAGAGGTAACAGAACTTATGCAGGTGATACTACTGTTATGACTATTGATTTGGGTGGTAGTGCAGACCAGCAGAACATTATACAGGGTGCAAGTTGGTACAGTTCTATAGGTGACTGGCACGACAAGAACGTAAAGGGAACTATGACTATACAGGGTAAGAGATTACAGGAACTTGTATTAGGCAGTAAGACAGATGATATAACCATAAAGATAGATGCCTTAGAAGTAAAATCTACCTGTAAATCATTACAAAGCATCCTTCTTAGTAACATATCCACTTTGAAGGGTAATCTGGATTTGTCGGGGTGTACACATTTAAGGGAAATATACGCAGATGGTACGGCACTTTCACAGATAATACTTCCAAAGGGTTCACTGGAGCACATAGAATACCCAGATACCAGCCAGTATTTGAATCTGTAGAACTATCCGCTTTTGACTTATGATAATGTAAAACTGGGTAATAGTATAGGTAATATCAATGATATGATAATAACTGCCTGCCCATAGATGTAGCCTGTAAGGATGCTTAGTGACATTATCAGTGAAGATAACCATTCTTTGAAGCGTATAAGGCTAACAGATTTTAATGAAGTGTTTGATTCTTCCAATGGTTCTAAGGTGTTGGATAATCTGGCTATCCTTACAAATGGTAACTATACTGGACTGGATGCAAACGGCATAGAGATAGAAGGCAGTTATCCGTTTCTGGATGGTACTATAACGGTAAACTGTAACTGCTATGAAGATTCTGTAGAAGCATTAAGAAGCAAGTTCAACAGATTAACTATTAATGTGAACGGACAATATTACATTAGATTCAAAGACCAGCAGACACAGGATTATATAGTAGGTTTGTGGGGGGATGGCAAAGGGGTAACAAAAAGTGCGTTGAAACCTTTAACCAGTTCCTATTATGGTACTTTGTTCTTTGCTTATGTAAGTAATGGCACAGCAGATGGAAAACCTACTGACGATAGATTATTAAGACCTATCAGTATGAATTATGAACTGGGAGAATACTTTGATGAATTGAAGTACTTTACAGGGTGTGAAAGGGTTACGATGTATAATACAAGGTTAAAAGGGGCTATATTCCCTGCTTAGTTAAATAATGCTTCTGGGCCAAAGATAGCTGTGGCAGGATCTACTGTAGAATATGTCAAATATATGGACGGTGAATAGAATTTGACGGTTTCATTTGATAATAACTATTCAATACAGCAAACTATAGAATTACTATATTTGCCACATAATGTAGTAAATATGGCTGATTATGTTTTCAGAAGTGTAAGCTATGGAGAATTTTATATAGCTGCCACTACACCACCTGTAATGAAATGGGGATATGGCAGTAGTGTTAATGCTGTAAAGGGCAAAGTGTATATTCCTGTAGGTGCAAAAGCAACTTATGAAGCTGCTACATATTGGAGTAACTTTGTAGATAAGTTTGAAGAATATGATTATGATTCAGATGGAAGGGGTGTTATTCCGTATATGGAATATACCAAAGAACTTACAGGATTAACCAGTAGCTATAGAAAGGGGTATATAGAAACAATACTGACACCCAGAAACGCTGTAAGAGATTTGGTGTATGAATCAAATGTAGATAATTTCGTAAAGGTTAGTAAAACAGGAAAACTTACTTTTGGGAACTTTGGTACTTCACAGGTGAAGGTTTACAATTCATATAAGCCAGAACTTTTTTCCACTATAACACTATCTGTAGAAAAACCTGCTAATGGGTATTATTCATACAACGCACCTATAACATTTGATACAGGTATTCCACTTACATTAAATACTAAGATGTATATGAAGTTTAACAACTTCCAGAAGTCTATAATGATGGGATTATGTGGTACTGCTTGGAATAGTAGTAATGGTATGTACTTTAATTCCAATAGTACAACATAGCTAAGATTCATTAATAACGGTATCACTACAGTTAATGTTACTGCTGGTGAACCTTTGGAAGTCCTGTTTGAAAATGGTAAGGTTACAGTTAATGGTACAGAATATACATTAGGTGTAAGAACAGAATCTGCTACTGGTACTATTAAGCTATTTAATAATAACTATGCTATGGATGAACCTAATTTCATTGGTGATATGTATGAGATAAAAATATATGAAGGTGATGAACTGTTAGCCCATTATGCACCTTCAACAGATGGAACTTTGGTAGAACTTGTATAATTGAATGATGAATGACAAAGAACACAAAACTTAATATTTAGTTGGTATCAGCTTTAATACTGGTAGTGGTAGGCTGTGGACTGCTGATAGCTGGTTTCATTGTAGCACCACTTGGAATAATAGATAGTAGTGTATTGGTCGCATTTGGTGAAACTTGTACTTTTGCTGGTGCTTTATTCGGCATAGATTATCATTATAAACTAACTAAATGATAGAAAATAGCCTGTAATCTTTGTGGATTGCAGGCTTTTTTGTTCCTTTGTAAAAAATAATAATACTATGCAAACTTATAGTCAATACTTAAAAGAGACAGAAGACGGAGTACTGGAAATAGATCCTTATATCTATTTGTTATTCTATGAAAAGGAAATCCATCCTTACACCACGTTAGAAGGTGAAGAATATAGATTTTATGAAGGTGTGTCTGTAGATGAATTTATGAGTAGGCACAAAGAAGGTTTTATGAATGAGTTTATGGACTTTTTTAATGATGAGAAATTACGAAAGAAAATAGATGCTTTACAGACAGAGTTAGTGAAAGAACATAAACAAATATGTATGATAAATATGTTTATGTTATGCTTATTTCTAATTGAAAAGGCTAAATCTAAATATTTCTGGTTATTGAAACCGCAAATAAAGGAAACCTTAGCTGAATTAAAAGATGTAAAGAAAATCACTTTTACAAATACAGATGGCACTAAGGTAGAAAGTAATTCTGATATATTGATTAAAACTGTACTGGAAGCATTAGAAGCAAAGAAAGATGAAACTAAATATGAAATTGGGAAGATGGTAAGTTGGGATAAGATTTCTAATAATGTTTTAATGCAAAGTTATTTTATACACGACTTAACAGAGTTCTTGAACAAATACTTTCCAATTAAAAGAAAGAATGATGCTTTGATTTCAATGAAAGAGCAGGAACTAATTTCTTTGTTAATGTATCATTTTAAACTTTCTCCAACGGTTGTAACTGAATCACGTTACAGACAGTTGAGACTTTATTACAATACCATTAAGAAAACAAACACAGATTTTTGTAATTTCCCATTTGCTAATGGAGAACATAAACTTATGATTATGCCAGAGTTTATACCTTATTCTAAATGGAAGAAAGGAAAGATAAACTGGACTAATCCAGAAGATGTTATTTTAACACCCGAAGTAGGTAACACGTTCACTTTTGCCAAAGATATGGAGATTGATATTTAAATTATTTATTTACAATTATTTATAGCCTGTTTTGCATTAATTGTAGAACAGGTTTTTTTGTTGGTCAAGCGTTAATATTTTGAGAATCAATTTTCTAACACATTGACTATTTGGAAGTTACATAAAAGTGATTGTATCTTTGCACCAGAAAAATTAATAACTGGTGTGCCAGATACCGAAATAAATCCACAGGGCAGTGGTGAAAGAAATGACAAAAGAAATTAAAAATGAGATTTCAAACGTAGTATTTAACCAAGCTAAAGAAACTGGAATGAGAGTAACGACAGTAGAAGACCTTCAAGCAGAAGGCAAAGAGATTGTTTATTTGAAGTTTAACCGTGATGTTAAGGTTAAGAATGCAAAAGGAGGGTACAAGCCAACAACCCACGTTAAGAACTTGATGAAATCCATTAAGGAGGAAGGACTGCATACACCTTTGTATGTAATACCTGCTGAAGTAGCTTTAGCTGAAGGGCTTGAATTGGTAGATGCTGACGGTAACGATGTTACTGATGGCACTGATAAATATGTGCTGATTGACGGCAACAATAAAAACGAAGCTATAATGTTGCTTAGGGCTACAGATGATGCAGGTAAGGCTTCAGAGCCAATAAAGTGTTTGGTGAATGAAACAGCTACAAACATAAAACAGAAGGTTATGACTATGAATAACGTCGTTAAAACTTGGGGCTATGATGATTCTGTAAAGGCTGCTTCTGTACTTAATAAAGAAGATGAAGGTTTGGCTTTCTTGAAAAAACTTTCAGATTTGAAGTTTACTCCTTCTACAACTTCTTTAATGTTGGCTGGCAGAGTAGGTGTAATAAAGAAGAATACTCTTATGAATTACACTCCCGAACTTTGGGAAAGCTGCAACTTAGGCAGAGCTAAGAAAGTTCTGGAAACAGCTAAAAAAGCAGGCTTTAGTATCAGCTATATCAAGAAAAGATATATGCACGAAGCAATTCAAGAAGGCTTAAATAGAACTGGAAACATTGAATCAGTAATAAATGCCTTAGAATCTTTCACCAAAGAAGAAATTAAAGAGATTGAAAAAGGTGGTGATATGAAAGCGCAGTTTAGAAAGAAACTGAAATAAGAGAAAACTTTAGCCATAGTAATAATGAAAAAAAGCCAGTAGGATTATTCCTGCTGGCTTTTTTGTGTGTTTGTAGTTCTTCTATAAAATCAATTTGCTACCTTTGCATAAAAAATACAGGATGGATAAGGAAACATTAATAAAAGCAATAAATCACAAGGAATATGGCAATAGCCTTATTTCAATTTGGTATAATATCGGTAGGGCTTTACCATTCAGAGCACAGAGATTTCCAGATGGTAGGGTTTCAGATTGGTATAGGTCACAGTTTGTAGAAGTACATAGTGTTAAGCCCAGTGGTAAAGGGGCAAAGTATGGTAATGCTTATGGCTTCTATTATAGGAATGATGAAAGAGCAAATGCAGATGATAATCCAGATTATAGCTGGTGTAATATTGATGATTCAGAGCCAAAAGATATACCACACGCAGCTTGTGGTTCTTGGGTTCTTATTGATATTCTTGGTGAAGCTACAGCAGAACCGACCAAAGTATATGGGGTTAATGATGTATTAGAAAAAGGCAAATATAAAGGAAAAACTGTAGCAGAAGTTATTCATTCAGATTGGAGCTGGGTTAAATGGGCGGAAACTAATAGTGAACAATTCTTCTTTAAGTGGGATGAAGTCTTGGAAGAACGGAAGAAAAGTATAAAGATTTTGCAGCCAGAAGATATACTTACTTTTGGAAAGTATAAGGGTAAGACAATAAAAGATATAGCAGAAAATGATTTCAACTATCTTAGGTGGTTAGCTGATAGAACAGATGATTTTGCAATTAATTTTGAAGGGTTGAAAGATTAGAAACAAATTCAAAATGGGATAGCCTACTTTTTCAAATAGAAAGTGGGCTATTCGTCTTATTAAGGGTATGGGGTGAAATTTTAGAGGTTTAAGGCTTGAAACCCCAGCCCAGCCTTCTTTCCACAAAAAGTAATTCCCATTATTCAAAATCTATCATTTTTGCAATTCTAAATTAAAACTGCTACATTATGTTTCTAGAATTACGGGAACATTGTTAATACTTGTTATGTCTGCATCAATCTCTTGAATGACAAGCCCTTCGGGGCGTTTGCGTTTGTCCTTGTTCGCCCCTTTGGAGTTCACCTCGTTCTTCCACTCCCGTTCGCGTCTGAGGTTCTCCTCGTCGCGCAGGCGTATGTCGGCCATGATGTAGTTGATGGGCTGGCTGATGCAGTCCTTGCCCGCGCCCGTGCCCGCCATCAGCACGTTCATCAGTGTGGCCTCGTGCGCCACGTTGTCGATGTATCGGAAGGTCACCCGGTGCAGATGCGCCCCCAGCGGGGGAAACACCGCGTGTGCCACGGCAGGCTTGTAGAGGTCAGGCGTGCGGCTCAGCAAGAGGGTGATGAGGGGAGGGAGCCGTTTGGGCATGGGGGGAAAAGACCCACCTGAATCCTCCCTGTGAGGGAGGACTTGAGA
>JAZSQW010000060.1:0-3142 GCA_045538205.1 Candidatus Avigastranaerophilus sp.
TACTTTTTTATTTCTTCATATGACAAGTTTGGGGTAATATCAAATTTTAAATTACCCATAACTTCTGTTTTATCAGCATTAGCACCAATATCAATCATTCTTTTTGCATCGTCATTTGATTGCATAAATATTTTTTCGTAATTTGAAAAAATTTGAGATAAGAAAAGTTTAATTTTCTTATAACCATTATAAGAATGAGGAGAAATTCTACCATTTACTGTATAAACTTTAACCCCAAATAGTTTTGAAAGAATTACAAAACTTGGCCAAATTTCTGTTTCTGCAATAACAATTTTTTCTGGTCTAAAAACAACTAAAAAAGAAATTACACTAAAGAAGAAATCATAAGGGAAATATGTAACTTTATCTGCTATTTCAGCAAATGATTTCTTCGCTATTTCTTGTCCTGTCTTAGTTGTAGTTGTAACTATAATGTGCTCATCAGGATTCTTTTCTTTATATTGTTTAACTAATTCTTTTATTGCGTTTGTTTCACCAACAGAAACAGCATGAAATACTGTTGTTTTAACATTTTTATCAAAAGAATAGAAGCCAATTTTTTCCCAAAATCCTGCTCTAAACTTTGGTTGAATAATAAATGCAATTAATATAACAGGCAATAAAGCAATTGCTAATTTAATTAAAATAATATTGTAAATTAAAAGTAAAATATTACACATCATCGCTACTATCCATAACTACTGTATTTTCTTGATTAGGTGAAACTATTTGAACTCCAAATTTTGTTCTAAATAAGTGTCTAACTGTTTCACTTTGAATATCATACATTAAATTATTAAACAAATCATATGCCTCTTTTTTATACTCAAGTAGAGGATTTTTTTGACCATAAGCACGTAGACCAATACCCTCACGCATCATATCTATATTATGTAAGTGATCAATCCATTTATTATCAACAACTCTTAAAAGAACATCTTTTTCTAAATTTCTCATAAGATTATTTTCTGTAAATGGTTCTTCAGTAGGCTGTTCAACGTTATATTGAATTGCAATATTATTATAGAATTCAATAGTTTTTCTTTCGTGTTCTTTATAAGCTTCAAGCGCAAAATCTCTAACTTTTGCATAAGCATTTTCATATTTTAAACCTTGAATATCTTTAACCTCAATATGAGAAAGTTGAGGCATAATAGAATGAATTTCTTTAACCAAACCAACTAAATCTTCATATATATATTCATCAGGATTCATTCCAGGAGCGATATAAGATTTTAAGACTCTATCAACTTCACGTTCTATCATGAAATTAATATCTTCACGCAAATCAGTATTATCCAAAACTCTATTTCTTTGAGCATAGAATTTTTCACGTTGTAAATTCATAACATCGTCATATTCTAAAACATTTTTTCTTGCATCAAAGTGGAATGTTTCAACCTTCTTTTGATTTTGAGCAATTTGACGAGTAATTAAAGCATTTTCAATTGCTAAATCTTCTTCAATATTTAAAGAATTCATTAAGGCTAAAATTTGACTTCCTCCAAATATTCTCATCAAACTATCTTCAAGAGATAAGAAAAATCTTGTAGAACCTTTATCACCTTGACGAGCTGCGCGACCACGTAATTGATTATCAATACGGCGTGATTCATGTCTTTCTGTACCAATTACATGTAAACCACCTGCTTCAATAACTTTTGCATGTTCTTCTTCAGTTAATTTGCGCATTCTATCAAGAACTTCATTTTTAATTTCATCATAGTTTTCTGTATTTTCACGAGTAATGTTTTTATTTAACAATTCTTCTTTTGCTAAATATTCAGCATTACCACCTAATAAAATATCAGTACCACGACCAGCCATATTAGTAGCAATTGTAACAGCACCTAATCTACCTGCTTGCGCAATAATATAAGCTTCTCTTTCGTGATGTTTTGCATTTAATATATTATGTTTAACACCTTTTTTCTTTAATAATTCAGAAACCAATTCAGATTTTTCAATACTAATTGTACCAACTAAAACCGGTCTGCCCTTTTTATGCATTTCAATAATTTCATTAACAACAGCATTATATTTAATACGTTCTGTTTTATAGATAATATCTGGATAATCGATTCTAATATCTTGCTTGTTTGTAGGAATACGAGTAACTTCTAAGTTATAAATTTTTCCAAACTCAGCTTCTTCTGTCATAGCTGTACCTGTCATACCAGAAAGTTTTGGGTAAAGTCTAAATAAATTTTGGAAAGTAATGCTTGCTAAAGTTTGTGTTTCATCTTGAATTTCAACACCTTCTTTAGCCTCAACTGCTTGATGCAAGCCATCAGACCAACGACGACCTTCCATTAAACGACCAGTAAACTCGTCAACAATCATAACTTCGCCATTTTTAATAACATAATCAGTATTTAAATGGAATAGTTCCTTTGCCTTTAATGCTTGTAACAAGTGATGTGCATATTGATTATTGATATCAAACAAATCATTAATTTGAAGAATATTTTGAGCTTTATCAATACCATCTTCGGTCAGAATAACATTCTTATTCTTTTCATCAACTTCATAATCTTTTGTTTTTTCAAGTTGAGGAGCAACGGCAGCCATTGTTCTATACAACTCAGCTGATTTATCTAAACGACCACTGATAATTAATGGAGTTCTTGCCTCGTCAATTAAAATACTATCAACTTCGTCAATAATTGCATAATTATAAGGTCTTTGAACTTTTTGTTCTGAAGAAGTTGCCATGTTATCTCTTAAATAATCAAAACCGAATTCATTATTTGTTCCGTATGTAATATCACATAAATAAGCTTGTTTCTTTTTAAAGAAATCATCATAAGAATTCATGCCTGACAAAATAACACCAACAGATAAACCTAAAAATTCAAATATTTTACCCATCCATTCACTATCACGCTTAGCAAGATAGTCGTTAACTGTAACGATATGAACACCTTTACCTGTTAAAGCATTCAAATATGCAGGTAAAGTAGCAACTAAAGTTTTACCTTCACCTGTTCTCATTTCTGCGATATGACCTTCGTGCAAGAAAATACCACCTAACAGTTGAACATCAAAATGACGCATGTTTAAAACACGTTTACCAGCTTCTCTAAGTCGGATCGTAGCCATGTCGTTCTGTGAGCCAAGGAGTTGGCTCTAGTCATTGTCT
>JAZSQW010000150.1:0-10828 GCA_045538205.1 Candidatus Avigastranaerophilus sp.
ATATCTTCATCAATTATAATGTCAGCCTCTTCACTACGGCCTAAAATCAACTTTTCGCCATTATTTAAAGCTAACAATTTATCTTCATAATCAGTTAAATCAACCCTTGTACCACCTAATGATAAAACAGAATTTAAAGGTATTTCAAAATAACAATCTGAATTCAAACGATCAGATTCTACACTTGTATTTAAAGAAAATACATTATTTAAAATCTGAGGGATAGATTTTTTACAAAATGCAGAAGCTAACAATTCTCCTTTTGCATCTTTTCTTATACATAAATAATCTTCTGACTGAGGATCCATTTCTTTATTATCAATATATAATCTTTGATTCGATTGTAAATTTTCAAGATGTTCAGCTATTTCTTTATCTCGCAACTTAACAACTTTATCACCTAATAAAAGAATACTGCCAGCGCTAACTTTATACTCCTCTTTAGGCGACATTTTTATAGGCTCAAACAACATTGTTGCATCCAAAGCTTTCTTTGCATACAAACCATAAAAAGCAACATTACTAAGTCCACTACTTTTTTGAGACTGCACAACATTAGCATCTTTTTTATCAGATACTTCTTTTTTGCCTACATTATAAATTTTATTGTTACTAAATGAATTAATTTTCATAGAACACCATATATATAAGAAAAGAAAAAGTTGTAAAAGATTTCCCATTTCAATTTTTATTTAAATTTTTGTTAAGAAGAAACACGTATTTATGCAATTTTACTAAAGATATCTGTTTCTAAACCGATAAAAAAATTAGTAAAGGAAGTCTTTTTATGTCTGATTTTAAAATTGATTTGTCTAAATTTTCTAAAGACAAACTAATCGAATTGAGAAATAATGCAGAAAAAGTAAAAGAAAACGAAGAGAATGGAAAAAATTCATCTGCTAATTTTGATGCAGATATAAATAATATTTTTAATAACACAGAAGAAATAACAACAGAAAATATGATATTATCTCTAAGCGGGGGAAATAATATAAATCAAATACAAGAAGAAGATTTAGCCGAATATAATTTATACGCAAACTTAATGGCAAATGGTGATGAATCAATAACAAAAGACGAAACTTTATCTTTTGCAAGTTTAGACGGAAACACATCAAAAATTTCTCAAACGGATTTTCAAAATATAATTAACGATTATGATGTTTTACTTGACGAAATTGATACATCTATAAAAGAATCAATACTAACTGATAATAAAATGAATGTTATAAATTCTGGTGCAGAATATGATTTATTAACAGGAACTTATAGCGTAAAAGTAGAAAATTACACAAATTCCAAAGTTGATGACGGTCAAGGTGGGAAAAGATATTGTAACGGTTCATTATGGGGGATTACAGAAAATGTATATGGTTCAAATGTAGATAAAGCTACATTATACAAATATATTCAAAAAATGAATCCTCAAATAAAAGATATTAATCTAATAAATGATGGGGATACAATTAAATTGCCTATTTTGAAATACGACAATGATGGTAAGATTATTGGCTACGACAAAACAGACATAACTCCACAACCAACTGTTCCAACAGACAACACAAATCCAACTGTGCCGACTGAAGAGACAACCCCAACATTGCCAACAATAGAAACGAACCCAACTGTGCCGACTGAAGAAACAAATCCAACTATTTCTACAGAAGACACTACCCCTACAATAGTTGAAGAAGAAACAACGCCAACCCTTCCAACTGAAAATACAACACCAACCATTCCTACTGAAGAAACAATGCCTACTGTTCCAACAGAAGAAACAAGAGAGACTCAAGGCCCTACAATGCCAACAGAACCAACAATCCCTGAGAAAAAAGATGGGATATTGATGGGTGGTAATATTTCTGGTGACAAATATCAAGGAAAAACTATAAGCAAATATGAAATGTATTTTGAATCTAATTTAGCAAGTTTCAATAAAGAATTTGATGCAAATGGCAAATTAGACAAAGCTGCATATCAAGGTAGAACTGGAGACTGCGTACTAATTTCTGGTTGTTATGCTTTAGCAAGCAACGAAAAAGGAAACGAAATTATAAATGATATGATTACAGTAAATAAAAATGCCTCAGGTGAAATAGAAAGCTATACTGTAAAATTCAAAGGTCTTGACGAAGAATATACAATTACTGATAAAGAATTAAAATCTAAAACAAAACCAAAATTATCTCGATTATTAGGAAATTTTGCAAAATATGCTGGTGGCGATGAAGATATGACATTAATAGAATTAGCCTTCCAAAAATGTGCAAAAGAAACAAAATCAGATAAAGTAAATTTTGAAAGCCATGAAAAGAAATTGAATGGTATTTACTATGATACTTTTTATACTGTACTAACAGGAAAAAGTTGTGAATATTCAACTCCAAAAGAATTTATAACAAATTTAGAAAATGAAAGTTTATCAAGCAACACAGTTGGACAAATGGCTTTTGACAAATCAATAAAAGTAAAAGAAAGCGAATGGTAAGAAAGTAAAATTACAAGGTAAACATGCATATACAATTAATAAAGTTACAAAAGATACAGTAACTCTGTTAAACCCTTGGAATACAGGCGAAGAAATTGTTCTTTCAAGAAAAACCTTTGAAAACTTAGACCCTAAAAAATGTGATGTTTGCTATTTAGACTTAAATACTATTGATAAAGAAGAATAATATTAAACAGAAAAAATATCTGTTCCGTGAGTATCTAAACCACCTGTTTTTATCAAACCATATTTAGATGCAATCTCTTTTAACTTATCATAATACTCATTATGATTTGATTTATAATATGTTTGATAATTATCCTCTGCAAAAATTGCCTTCGCACCACCTTTTTCTTTAAAAATACGATATAAATCCTCATACATATCTGGCAATCTTTTTTGATATTTTATTGCTCCATAAGGGAAAATAACTCCAGGATGAGCCATACCTATAACGCCATCTTCTAATTGTGATAATTTTGCAAGACCTTCTTCTATATTCCAATACTCATTGGCTTTAACATAAAGGCTTGATGATGGAGTTAAAGATTTATCTTCTATTTTTTGCAAAAATACTCTGTCTTTAAGATGTATATTTGGAAACAATGTAGATATTTTCGATTTTTTTGTGTCATCTACAAAAGAAGCAATATAATCTTTTGTAGCCTCATAATAATAATCATAATATTTTTGACCTTTTGAATAATCCAGATCCTTACCAATTCTTTTAATTGGTTCTGCAAAATCGATTTTAGTCAAATCAACACCTGCGCTTGCAAGTTCTGAACATAATTCTTTATTATTAAGTACATTTTTTGTAAAAATATACTTAAATTGCAAATAATCTTTCATATAATAAGTAGCATTTTTAATACCAACACCAATTGCCTTTGATATTTTTGTCATATCATCAAACTCATATTTAACCCCATCTTTAGATAAAACAGAATCAAATTCTTCATTTGCAGAAGCAATAGCATTTTTAATATTGGCTATGTTCTTTTTAATTTTATCCCCAAAAAGTCCATCTAATTGCTCACTATAAGGGTTTACGCAATAAGATAGAACATGAATATTTGCTTTTTCATTCAAAAATTCTCGATTTTCGTACCCAAAAGTATTTTCTATACCCAAAATAAGTTTTAAATTTTTAAACTTATTTGGATTTTGAGATACAATTTCAACTGCCTCTTTACAACCATTTACACCATCATGGTCAGTAATAGCCAAGTAAAATGGCTTCTTTAATTTTTCAAACCTTTTATCAGCGTACTCTACTGTTTTTTCTAATAACTCTTTTACAGATAACTCGCCATCTGAATTATCTGTATGAAAATGCAAATTCGCACCAAAAATTCCATTTTCTACATTCTCATTATTAAAATTAGCCACAGCTTCACGATATGTATAATTTGGTGTTCCAGGAGCATATATTTCAGGAGTTTGTTCGAACTCTTTTGTAACCTTTGTTAATTCTTCAGTTCCAACAATAGAAGATAATTTATAACTTTCCTGTGTGTTCAAACCAATGGCAGAAGCTATTTTCTTTCTATAAATTGCATCTTGTGGAAATAAATCATCTAATTTTTTAGCCACTTGTTGTAATTCATCAACTTCTACAACTTTTTTAACTTGATTAGTATTTTTTGTTGCTAATGCAATTCCCACAGCAATAGCAGAAGCAATACCAACACCAATTAAAGTTTTTTTATTGATAAAATTATCTTTTTCAATAACTTGAGTTGTAGAAAAATAACTATCACGTGAAAACTCAGCAAAAACACTTGGCATCATGTTTTTTTGAGGTGGTGCAATAGATTTAAAAGATATATTCTTTCTTTGAAAAATATTTTGGGGTTTTATAGTAATATTCTTCATCATTTACTCTTCTTTAATAAACACACGCAATAGTATTTACAATAGATAAATAACTTGTAAAAAAATTTTTTGCCATTAAATTAAGTAACATTTTACAAGCTGAAACATAGTAATTTTATTGTCAACACTAATTTTTTTAGGTAAAATTTAACTTATAAATAGGAGGATAAAAAATGGTTAATAGCGTTAGTTTAAATGATTTTTTAATTGGTGGAGATAAGCTAACTGTTTTAGCAGGACCTTGTGCTATTGAATCTAAAGACATTTTATTCAGAACAGCTGAATACCTTAAAAAAGCTACTTCTGAGCTAAATATTAACTATGTTTTTAAATCTTCTTATGACAAAGCGAATAGAAGCTCTATTAATTCATATCGTGGTTTAGGAATGGAAAAAGGCTTAGAGCTTTTAGCAGAAGTAAAAAAAGAATTTAATTTACCTATTGTTACTGATATTCATAACCCTGATGAAGCTGAAATTGCAGCAGAAGTTGCAGATATTATTCAAATTCCTGCATTTTTATGTCGTCAAACTGATTTATTAGTAGCAGCAGCAAAAACAAACAAAATTATTAACATTAAAAAAGGTCAATTTTTAGCACCTCAACAAATGAAATCTATCGCTAATAAAGTAAAAGAATCAGGTAATAATAAAATTACTATTACTGATAGAGGTGTTACTTTTGGTTATAACAATTTAGTATCTGATATGAGAGCTATTCCTATCATTCAAGAAATGGGCTACCCTGTTATATTTGATGCAACACATAGCGTACAATTACCAGGTGGTTGTGGAGATTCTTCTTCAGGCGAACGCAAATTTGTTCCTATCTTGGCAAAATCTGCAGTTGCAGCAGGTGCTAATGGTTTGTTCTTTGAAGTTCACCCTGATCCTGATAGTGCATTATGTGATGGAGCTAATATGGTAAACTTTGAACAAGCAAAAGAAATTTTTAAAGTTTGCAAACAAATTTTTGAATTAGTAAAAGCATAAAAAAAGGAAGGTTTAAAACCTTCCTTTTTTATTATATTTTTATTTTTTCTTGGATTTTCATCCACAAAAACAAGTGTTCATTTCGCTGTCTTAAAATTCCTTTTCGCTCGAGACAGTCGTTCGTTCGCTATCGCTGTCCTCACTGAGTCTCTCGCTTACCGGATTTTATCCGTCCGGAATTTCGCTACGCTGTCATTCACTTTGTTTTTGCTACTTCGGCGTTTCAGCCTACTGAAAATCCGCCATAGCATATTCGTATTTATCAATTACTGAATAAAGTTCTTTTTTCTCATCTTCATCTAAAGTAATTAATGGATTTCTTACAAAGTTTTTAATCATTCCAAAGCGAGATAAAGCCTCTTTTACAGGAACAGGGTTTGGTGCCATAAATAATTTTTTGAAGATTGGATATAACTTCAAATGAATATTTAGAGCTTTTTTGTTATCACCTGTGTTGAAGGCTGTTATCATTTCTTTTATTTCTTTACCAACGATATGAGAAGCAACACTTATAACACCATTAGCACCTAATGACATCATAGGAAGTGTTAAACTATCATCACCTGAATAAACTGTAAAATCAGCAGGGCATAAAGATTTAATATCGCTAATTAAATCTAAATCAGCATTACTTTGTTTAACTGCAACTATATTTGGAAAATCTTTAGCTAATTTTGCAATAGTAGCAGGTAACATATTAACACCTGTTCTACCTGGAATATTATAAAGAATAATAGGTAAATCAACAGCTTTAGCTATTGAAGAAAAATGTTGATACATACCTTTTTGAGATGGTTTATTGTAGTAAGGAACAACTGTTAAAATAGCATCAGCACCTAAGCGTTTTGCTTTTAGTGATGATTCAATAGCTGTTTGGGTAGAGTTTGAACCTGCACCCATAATAATTTTTACTCTGCCATTTACAACTTTTTTAACAAACTCAAAAATCTCTGTTTCTTCATCATGTGATAAAGTAGGAGTTTCACCTGTTGTACCTGCAACTAAAATAGCATCACTACCATTTTCTATTAAATAATTAACCAATTTTTCAAGTGCTACATAATCTACTGATAAATCTTCCTTAAAAGGAGTTATCATAGCTGTAATTACTTCACCTGCGTTAAATCTCATATTATAACCTTTCGTTTGTTATTCTTAGTATACGCCCATTTCGATAACTTTTTCAGCAATTCTAACTGTATTTAATGCTGCACCAATTCTTAGGTTATCTGCAACACACCAGAAAGTAATTGCGTTATCAAAAGCGATATCTTTTCTGATTCTACCAACATAAACAGGGTTTGTACCTGCTGCTTCGATTGCTGTTGGGAATTCATAATTATCTATATTATCTACAACTTCAACACCCCAAGCATTTTCCAATAATTCTCTTGCTTTTTCAGGAGTGATAGGGTTCTCAAACTCAACAGTAACTGCTTCTGAGTGTCCGATGAAAACAGGAACTCTAACAGCTGTGCAAGAAATTGGTGTGTTTGGTTCTAAGTGTAAGATTTTTCTTGTTTCGTTTGTAACTTTCATTTCTTCTTTTGTATAACCGTTTTCGCAGAAAGAATCGATTTGTGGAATACAGTTATAAGCAATAGGTTTTTTGAATTTTACATTTTCAAATGGTTTATTTTCGTTTACTGCTATTGTGTTATTTTTTAATTCATTAATAGCTTCTAAACCAGCACCAGAAACTGATTGATATGTGCTAACAACCATTCTTTTGATTTTTGCAAAATCGTGTAAAGGTTTTAAAGCTAACATTAATTGAGAAGTAGAACAGTTAGGGTTAGCAATAATACCTTTGTGAGTTCTAATATCTTCATCATTAACACCTGCAATTACCAATGGAATATCTTTTTCCATTCTGAAAGCACTTGAGTTATCAATATAAACGCAACCACGTTTAACAGCTTCAGGAGCCAAAGCTAAACTTGTAGAACCACCAGCAGATGCTAATACAATGTTTATACCTTCAAAAGCTTCAGGAGTAGCTTCAATAACAGTATAATCTTTACCTTTAAATTGAATTGTTTTACCTGCGCTTTTTTTACTTGCTAAAAATTTGATGTCTTCAAAAACTACATTGTTTTCTTCTAAAATTTGTAAAATGTTTCGGCCTACAACACCTGTGGCACCTAATACGCCAATTACGGGTTTTCTCATTTGTTTATTCCTCTTTTTCTAATAATGAAATTATCCGATAAAACAGGCATTATGACAAGTATTTATTGCAAAATTATAATAGAAAATTCGAATGTAAAAATATATTAAAATTATTAAAAAATAGATAGAAAAATACAACCGGATACTTTACGAACATGGTTTTTTGATGTATAATTAATTTGTTATTAATGTTTCGGCTAGTGTAAATATTGCAAGTTCTTAAATCTTACTTTAAACTTGCATTTTTTTTTGCGAATTTTCGGTAGGGTGGAGTCGAAGCGAAGCCGAGCGAACCCGTAGGAGCATATAATCCGATGAAGTGTCAAAAACCCGTAAGGGTTTTGAAAACGGAATGAAGGATTATGCGTACCCGAAAATTCGAACCCACTTGGAACAAAAATGCGCATCCAAAATTTTGAATCCACTTGGAACAAAAAATTTTAGCCGAGTGCAATAATCAAAAATTTGCAAAAAACTTAAAGAACCCTATATTCTATATCTTTGCCTAAAACAAACTCATTCAAACTTTTTGTTGTTTTTTGGAGTATTCTATTTATTGCTTCTTTTGTATCATAGGCTATATGTGGTGTTGCTACTACGTTTGGCAGGTTTAATAGTTTATTATTTATTAACGATATTCTTAAATTTTTAAAATTAATTTTTTCTGTTGGCCGTTTATTAGAGATTGTTTCTTCAAACTCAAAAACATCTAAAGCAACACCTTGTATTTTCTTATCTATCAAGGCGTTATACAAAGCCTCAGTATCAATTAATTCACCTCTTGCAGTATTTACTATAACTGCAGTATCTTTCATCAAAGATATTTTTTCTTCATCAAGCATATGATAGTTATGCGAGGTTAAAGGGGCATGTAACATAATAATATCCGAGAACTTACACAAAGTATCTAAATCAACATATTTTGCATTATATTCTTTTTCTATTTCTTCGTTAATATTGATATCAAAGCACAAAATATTCATAGAAAAACCTTTAGCTATTTTTAAAGATTTACTACCAATAGCACCTGTGCCAATTATTCCGATAGTTTTATTATAAAGCTCCATTCCAAAGGTTTCGGGGTACATATCACCTTGTTTTAATTCATGTTGTCCATAGCCAATTCTTCTAACTAAACTTAAAAGCAAGCCAAAAGAGAACTCGGCAACAGTATAATCACCATAATGAGGAGTGTTGGCAACTATAATATTTTTGCTATTGCAATAATCTAAATCGATATGACTGTATCCAACAGAGCGAGTTAATATTAATTTTAAATTTTTAAACTTTTCAAGAACTTGTTTATCCAATCTTGAAGAAGTAAAAACAGAAATTATTTCTGCATTTTGTTCTTCTTTAGATAAAACTTTATCAGGCAACAATTCACTATCTATAAAAATTATTTTTTTATCTTCATTCAGTTCAAATTCAAAAAAATCTTTTTCGTATGGTTTTGTGTCATAAAAAATCACTGTCTGCATTTTCAGTCCCCCTCAATGCAGATTAACAAAAAAGAAAATTTTTATTATTAGATAAGTTACCTAATTAGTTTAAAAATAATATTAAAATAAAACCCACTTTATAAAGTGGGCTTTGTTTTATATCATTTAAACACATGCAAAATGAGCCAAAAGTTTTTCTAAGTTTTCTTGATTATATTTCTTTTGATTTTTTTCAAGTTTTGTTCTAACTTCGAATGCAGTTGGTTGGTCTTTGCCTATTCCTACACTTGTTCTGTATGTATTAACCATTCTTTCTTGCATCCATTTATCTGTATATAACTTAGGATCGGATAAAAAGCAATTAGCAATATCTGCTTTCCAAGGCTGATTAGCTTCTTCTATAATATGACCAAGCCTTGTATTAATACCCTCAGTTTCTTGAATATTTTCATCTGCTAAATATTTATTCATTACAGAAAGTCTTGATTCAGCTACAACTTTTTTAGGTTCATACCATAAATGTAGAATTTCATTTAATCTTTTTTGTACATCTTCATTATTTCTTAACTTTGGTTCAGATATAATTTTATCAAACAACAAATTAACATTTTCTGCTTGTTCTTTACTATTAACAGAAGCAAGAAAACTTGGGAACATACCATCTAAATTTTCTTGGAGAAAATCAGGGTCTGACAATAATTTCTCTGCAACAATTGCTTTTTCTGATGTAGTTGTAAGATATATAATATTATAAACATTACCTTGTTTTTGTTCTGTATCGTATAATTTAGGGTTTTTTATAACTATATCAATAACGGAATTTCTTGATTTTTCAGTAGCAGGTTCTTTAACACCTAATAAATCAATAAACAAAGCTTCTAAATTATCATCTTTACTTTCGTTCCATTCCTTACTTTTTAAATATTTATCCATTACTTGAACTTTTGCTTCTGCATGTTTTTCATTATGTACGTCCGACAATTGATCAACAATTCGTTCTCTAACTTTTTTATTATTTTTTAATTTAGAATCAGATAAAAATTTATCTAAAACAGACAACTTAGAAACAAACACATCATCTTTTCTACCACTATAACTAAATGGCATATCAATAATTTGTTTTTGCATTTCTTTATTTTCTGCCAATTCTGGAACTGCTAATACTTTATCTACAAATTCAACAAAATTAGACTTTTCAACGAATACAAAAAGGTGTCCAATATTTTCTTGAATAAATTTACTATTTTGCCATTTTTTGTCATTAGTAAATTTATCTAATAATGCAATTTTAGCATCAGCTATTTCTTGTGTTTTTACATTTGTAACTCCAAGTTCAAGATTCAATCGGTGACCTTGATAATCAGGTGAAAATTCTCTACAAGAAGCAAGTTTATCAATTACTTGTTGACGACATTGATTTACTACAGGATCTTTAACGAACCCATCATTAATAGGAAAAAGTTCAGCAAATAAAGAATCTTTTTTCCCTTTAAAAGTTATTTGAGATAATGCATAGTTTTTTATAGCATTTGAAGAAATTTGTGTATTAAAATTATTTTGTATATTATCTTGTTTTTTAACTTCTTTATTATTAATAGCCTTTGGCAAAACAAAAGAATTGATTTTACTTATTCTCATTTTTCCTCACTTTCCGATATTAATCTAAAACGTAAGAAAAAATTTTTTGCTATTAAAAAAGATAAAATAATAGTTTTACATAAATAATATTATAAACGTATTATTAATAGAAATATAATTACATTATTCGTCATCCTGAACTTGTTTCAGGATCTTACTATTTTGGAAAAACATGTATTAATTTAGAATTGGTAAGATGCTGAAATAAATTCAGCATG
>JAZSQW010000112.1:0-7318 GCA_045538205.1 Candidatus Avigastranaerophilus sp.
GACCCTAATGCTAAATATTTTGATAATCCAAAAGATATTTGGTCTATAAAATGTGATATTGCATTACCTTGTGCGACTCAAAATGAAATTGATTTAGAAGCTGCAAAATTACTTGTGGAAAACAAAGTAATTGCTGTTTCTGAAGGCGCTAATATGCCTTGTACATTAGAAGCTACTAATTACTTTATTCAAAATAAAGTATTATATGGACCTGCAAAAGCAGCTAATGCTGGTGGGGTATTAGTTTCTGGCCTTGAAATGAGCCAAAACTCTATGAGATATTTCTGGTCATTTGACGAAGTTGATAAAAAATTAGAAGGCATAATGGTTAACATCTTCAAAATGTGTAAAGACGCAGCGAATGAATATGGCTTTGGTAATAACTATGTTGCAGGTGCAAATATTGCAGCATTTAGAAAAATTGCAAAAGCAATGCGTTCACAAGGTGTTATCTAATAAAAAGAATACAAAAAGAAAAAGTCCCGATTTGTTCGGGACTTTTTTTAATTATTAACCTTCATCATCAATTTCGTCTTCAAGTTCTTCAATATATGCTGCAACTTTATCAAATTCTTCATCATCTTCAATAGCTTCAAAAGAAAATTCTTCACCATCTTTTTTAAGACGCATAACTAAAATTTCACCATCTTCAGCTTCTTCATCTTTTTCAGTTGGAAGTAATAAAGCATACTCAACATCATCAACAGTAACAATGTCAACTAATTCAAAAGAAACTTTGTTGCCTTCTTCATCAACTGTTTCAATAAAGTTTTCATTTTCTGCCATAATAAACTCACTTTCTATCTAAATATTGTTGTAAAATTATACACGCACTTTTTAAATCAACTAATTTTTTATCTTTCGTATATTTTCTTCCTGTCTGTGCAAGAATATATTCAGCCTGTTTGCTTGTCAAACGTTCATCTTCAAAAACGATTTCGTATTCATCTTGAAAATTAGCTGCAAAATCCATACAATCTTGTGCTTGTTCACCTATTGTGTTGTTCATATTTTTAGGCAACCCAGCAACGATTGTTTTAATATTATTTTCCTTGCAAAGTGATTTAATCTTTTCTATTGCAATATTTTCTGGTTCTCTCAATATTGTTTCAACAGGATGTGCAATAAGCCCCATTATATCGCTCATTGAAATTCCTATTCGTTTTTTCCCTATATCAAGACCTAATACTTTATTCATTTAACCAACTTTTTTTCAATTCAAATACTATATCTTCTATTTTAGCAACACTATATTTTTCATCATTTACCATCTTTTTTCTAAAAATATTTATAGGTAAAGACGATTGTTTAACATTTTCTTTCAATAATAAAAGGTTATTAAATAAACTTCTTTGAATTATAACCTGTTTAAACAAAATAAATAATTCATCATCTTTCAATAATTTTAAGAATTTACTTGCTTCAGACTTATAATCATTTTCATTTAATAAATATATCAACTGTTTTAATCTATTCTTCCAAATATTTTCTTCAGCAGAATCAAAAATTTTATCTACATATTCAACTAAAATTTGATTAAAATTTTCTTCCTTCAACTCAACTAAATTGTAAATTTTATCAATAGCTTCTTTTAAAGATTCTTTTTCAGAAGAAGAAATAAACCATCTATAAGTATATTCATTAGAAAGAACTTCAATTATTTTGTCTTTTTCAACTTTATCATCACATTTAATTTTCTCTATATAATCATCAATTGTACTTTCAAGATGAGGAAGATTAAACAATAAAGTATACCAAGCAATAAACTCATAAGGAAAAACCAACTTGTTTTCAATTGTTGTTTGGATTGCATTCAACAAACGAGTTTTAACATATTTATCAGAAACTTTATATTTACCTTCTGATTTATAAAACTTAGAAATAACACGATTTGTTTCATCTTTTGAAATATTATAAAAACCAAAACAATCAACAATACCAAGCAAATCATTAATTACAACAGCAACAAAATTAACATTGTTTTCTTTATTTAAAACGGAAGCTAATAAAGCTTGATTACCTGCGCCATCAGGTATTGTGGTATAAAACTCATAAGGTTTAAAATCTTTTACGATATCAGAATAAAACTTATCAGCTTTTTCTTGTGAAGCACCTGAAAGTTTCAATTTCTTTAAAGCCAACTCAACTGCTGATAAAATTTCTTTATTTTCAGAAACAGATAATAAATAATCTAAAGGCTTTAAAGCAAGTGATGACTTTGATTCCGACAATATATCAATAACTTTTACTTTTATATCATCAGTAAAATCCGAATACAAAACAGGATAAAGAAGATTAGCCAAATTATCTCCTGTATAATCATCTTTTAATGAAGTAAGCAACAATTGTTTATCTCTATCAGAAACAGCATAAATAAAATCTAAAAAATCCAACATTGTTTCTGGATTAAAAGAAGCTCTTTCAAGCATTTTTTCTGTTTCTAAATCAATCAATTCTTGAGGATTTTCAAAATATTGAGGTATTTCATTAATAGAACGAGAAGCACCAACAATTCTTAGTAATTGAACTAATTTATATTTTGCCTCATCAGAAAGCGAAGATTTTTTTAATATATCAAATATTGCTTCTTCTACAATGTCTTTATGAACTAATTCCTTAACGATACAAGCGCAACAAGCCACCTCATCATCATTCATTTTTATTACTTCTTTTAAAAATATATCAAGAAGAGTATTTCTATCTTCAATATCAGATAGCATAGCAACTGAACGTAATATAATTTCAACACCAAAATTATTACCTGATTTAATCTCAGATAAAACAGAAAGGACTTTTGCTCTAATTTGAAGTTTAGACATTACTGGCATTATTTAATTTTACTCCAGAAAATATCCAATATTTTTTGTGCTTCACTTGATGGCAATTTATCTTCTAAAATAAGATACTGGATTGCAATCATTGTACATTCAGAACAAATATTAACACCAGGACCTTGTACCATTTTCACAACCTGAGTATTTGGTCTACCACAAAAACTACAAGAAACAAGCTCGTTTGATTTAGTCTCTTCAACTTTTTCAACATTTTTATCTGTTTTTTTATCTTCTTTTACTTTGTTTCTTATACTTTTTAAAGAAACAATTTTTTCTGAATCTGACATAATAAAATCTCTACTTACTATATACATTAAATATTGTATCTTTATTTTAAAAATATTGCAAAATTTTCAATTTCTGTTTATATTGTAAAAAAGGGCAGGGGATTTTATGAAAAAAATATTATTGTTATTCACAATACTATTTATGTCTGTGATTACAACAGCTTGTATTAATAACTACGCAATTCAAGAATTAAATAATAAAGCAAAAGCATATATAGACAAAGGCGAAACAGAAACAGCTATATGCCGTTTAAAAACAAGCCTTGATTTAGATGACAACATATATCAAACTCACTACAATTTAGCCATCGCATATATTGCTTTAGATCGTCACGAAGATGCTATGGAAGAGCTTAAAAAGACATTAGAGCTTAAACCAGATTTCTATGAAGCTTTTTATACTATAGCAACAGTAAAAGAAACAATTGCATATAACAGTATAGAAACAGAAGAAGAAGTAACAGAAACTCAAGCTGCACTTTTCAACCATTTAGCACAAGAAGCTGTTGATGCTTATAACGAATATTTAGTAAAAGATATAAAAGCAGACGATACAACAGAAGTTAATAATAAAATAACTGAGCTTAATGCTAAAATAAAAAGTTATATAGAAAAATTTGACTTAGACGATGAAGTTTAATAATGCTAATTGCACCAAATAATATTGCTTTTACAATATCTTATATAGACGTTCATTGGTATGGCATATTAATGTCTTTAGCAATGCTAATAGGTTTATTTGTAATCTTTTTTGTAAGAAATAAGTATTTCAAAGAAATTTCAACAGATAATATTTGCGATATTGCTTTCATATTAATCGTACTTGGATTATTAAGCGCAAGATTATATTATGTAATTTTAGATTTTGATTATTTTGAAAAGCACCCATTTGAGATATTTGCAATATGGAAAGGTGGAATATCCATACAAGGTGCGATAATTGGCGGAATTTTAGCAGGTTATTACATAACAAAAATAAACAAATTAAACTTTTTTAGATATGCAGATTTATTTTGTTTTGGTTTAGTTTCTGGGCAAGTAATTGGACGTTGGGGTAATTTCTTTAACGCAGAAGCTTTTGGTTTGCCAACAAACCTGCCTTGGGGACAATACATTCCATATTCTCTAAGACCTGAAAACTTTCAAAATTTTGAATGCTTTCACCCAACTTTTTTATATGAATCAATTTTAAATTTAATTCTATTAATTTGCTTATACATTTATTTAAAGAAAAAAGATGCAAACAGAAAAGATGGAATAATATTCTGTTTATATTTAATTGGCTACTCTATAATTAGAATACTTGTGGAAACAATAAGAGTAGATAGTGTTTTAAACATAGGCATTTTTCATATAGCACATATTACCGCTATCATTATAATAATCTTTGCAATTAGCTTAATGTTTTTATTAAAAAAAGAAGATAAACAAATTTTGTAATAAAACCAATTTGTTTTATAATATAGCTATGAAAAGAAAATATATTTGGTTAATAGAGATAATTGTTTGGATATTTATAATATCAATTGGACTTTTTTCAATTGTTTACAACACAGCAATTAAAGACAATACAAAAAACAGCTATTATATCTTTTTAGATGATGCAGGGGGATTAGTACAAGGCTCACCTGTTCGTTTGATGGGGATAACTATTGGATATATAAAAGACGTTAAAATATTTGATAATAAAGTGTTTATTTCATTCTTAATAACAGAAAAAGGAGCTCAACTTCCAAAACGCTCAGAGGCAATTGTTGAATTTTATGGCTTAGGTGGTTCTACTTCATTGGAAATAATACCACAAACTCCAACAAAAGATGATAGAGAAATAATCATTCCGACAAAAACATATAGGGTTCAAGACTTTTGGCACGGTTCAGAGTTAGTTTCTAATGTTTTAATTGACATATATGGTGGTGCAGGAAGAAGCATTGAAAGAGCTAATTTAATCGAAAAGAAACATTTATTCAAACAAAGTGACTTAGTAAAAACTTTTGCTAATCAAACAGAAGCTATAAATACAGCACAAACAGCTATTATATACAAATTTACAAATAATACATTTAAATATGTAGAAGAAAAGAATAGACAACTTCTTGAATTATCTGAAAAAGAAGAACAAAAATTAATAGAAGAAGAGAATAAAGAAGCAGAAAAAGAGGCAAACGATGAACAACAAATATAAAAATGTTACAGTAGTAACTCACCCACTATGTTGCCACAACCTAAGTATTATTAGAGATAAAAACACAACAGCAGAAGTTTTTAGGAATGCAATAAGAAGAATTACATATTTGTTGTTTTACAAAGCAACTGAAGATTTAGAATTAGAAACAGTAAAAGTAGAAACACCTTTGGAAACCTGTGATGCTAAAAAATTAAAATCTGACAAAGAAATTATTATTGCGCCTATTTTAAGAGCAGGCTTAATTTTCTCTGATATCGCAAATGAAATTATGCCTTATGCAACAGTACGTCATATTGGTATGTATAGAGATGAAGAAACACTAACACCTATTTGGTATTACAACAAAATACCTATTGAATTTGATAAACCAGAAAACAAAATAATTTTAATATTAGATCCAATGTTAGCAACAGGTAACTCAGCTATTGATGCAATTAAATTGTTTGTAAATAAAAATGTTCCTGAAAAGAATATTCGTTTTGTTAGTTTGATTAGTGCGCCTGAAGGACTAAACAAAGTTACAGCATTATATCCAGATGTTCAAATTGTTACAGCAAATATAGATGAATGCTTAAACGAAATGGGTTATATCAGACCTGGCTTAGGTGATGCTGGCGATAGAATTTTCAATACGGTAGAAAATTAATGTTCTATTTCGATGAATTCCAAGGGAAAAAAGTATTAAAATCAACATTATTGAATGATGTTGATTGCTTTTTTACAACAAGAAATTTTGTATTAACACCAGCAAACAGAGAAGATTTAACTAAGGAAGCTAAAAACAATAGAGAACTATTATCACAAATATTAAACACTAAAATTACAACGGCAAAACAAATACACAGTGATAATATTCAAATTATAACTACAGAAAAACAATATTATGAAGATACAGATGCACTAATATCAAACATACCAAATTCGCTATTGCTTATGAATTTTGCAGACTGTGTACCAATAATTTTATATAGCAAACAAGATAACACTGGTGCAATCGTTCATGCTGGTTGGCGTGGAACAGAAAAAGAAATTGTTGCAAAAACAATTCAAAAAATGGAAAAAGAATTAAATATTAAGCCTCAAAATATAACAGCATTAATAGGACCTGCAATAGGTAAATGTTGTTTTGAAACAGATGAAGAAGTTTTCAACAAAATAATAAAAAACAAAAAAGAAACAAAGTTTTATGAACAAAGAGGACAAAAATATCATATTGATTTAAAATTAATAAATAGTACACAATTAATAAACAGTGGAGTAGTAAACATTGATATTTGTGACTATTGCACATGCTGTATGTCTGATATATTTTTTTCATATAGAAAAGAAAATGGCATAACGGCAAGACACAGCGCCGTAATAAAAATAAAAGAGGGAAAATAAAATGTCAGTAATTGAAAAATTATCTATTATTTCTGAAACAATAACAAAAATTATGAACTTCGTAGTAACAAACGAAGTAATAAAACCAGACTTTGAAGAATACCTAACAACAGTTGCTGGTCAAAACAGAAGCAAGATGCAAGCTTTAATGATTCCATATATTTTCGAAAGAAGACTGCCAGAAAACAAAAAATCAATTCTTGAATTATTTAAATTAGATAATCGTGACTTAAGTAAAACAGAACTTGAAATAATTGATAGCTTATCAAAATCTTCATCATCAGTATTTGAAGTAAGACGAGTATTAAGCAACGGTTTTGAATTATATAATTTAGTTAACGAAAAAATGTACAAAGTTCTTTCTTTAGTTAAAATGAACAATTTCAGAGGAATTACACCAGGACAATTTGCACTTTGCAGAATTTTTCCTATGAATAATGAATACTATTTGCTTGAAGTATCAAATGTTCTATCAAGCATAAATAAAGACGAAGTATACAAATATGCGATTGCTAAAATCATAGAAAAACCAGAAGACGCATATGAAGAAAATCCTAAAAAAATAGAACAAATAGAAAATATAGTAAAAGAAATTGGTAAAAAATTCATCGCATGTTTTAATAATA
>JAZSQW010000123.1:0-18255 GCA_045538205.1 Candidatus Avigastranaerophilus sp.
GTCATTGTCTTCCTAAGACCGCTTGGCCTCCGACTTAATTTTTGAGGACAATGTTTATTGTCGTAATAATTTACTTTTAAATGAAGGCAGTCATCTCTAAAAACGAATTCAGAATAAACAGCATCTTTTCTTAAAAGTCTATTCATAGTAAAAATCACAATGGAATTTTTCTTCCTAATAGTCGGAATAATAACATCAAGGGTTGATTTTGAAATAGCCTGAGCCTCATCTATCCATAAAATATCAATTCCTTCTAACCCCTTAATGTTAACACTACCTTGCTCTTTGAACCCCTTGAAGATTATACTTGATCCACTATGATTATGAACTATCTTATTCGACTTTACGGTAAAATTTAAATTATAATCGCTTATTAAATCATTAAATATTTTATATACACTATCTGAAATTGTTGATTGAGTTTCTCTACCGCAACAAACTCTTACTTTTCTTTTTTCAGCCAAATAAAGAATAATTCTTGCAATACTTTGTGATTTGCCACCACCCCTTCCGCCTTCTATTAAAAAATAATTATATTTATTTATATTTGTTATAATCGCAATTAATTTTTCTGGAATATCTAAAATTTCAGGAATTTCAATCATCATTCATTTCCGTTTTTATATCTTCTCCAACGTTAATTTTTAACTCTTCACCATCAATTTTGACTGTACTCATAATATTAAAACTTCCACCTTTTTTATCAGCATCAGAATACAAGCCACATAATTTCCCCTTCAATTCTTCTGCCTTTAAAAAAATAGAAATATCAGGACTAATTTCATCATTTTTTCCTTTTCTGTTTAATGCCATCTCTTGAACAACTTTCAAATTTTCAAAAGAAGCATCTTTAGAATATTCAATTTTTTCACTTGAAATTTGTTTCTTCTTTCTTGGCATAAATCACCTATTTTCAATAACCTTAACCAATCTTTTCTGTCCATTAAAATCAACAGAAAATTGTTTAATTGTTCCATTTTTCATTTCTTTATTCAAACCAAAAACAAACCCGGCTCTTTCTTTAGTTGCAAAAGGAACTTTTACTTCCTTCCAACCACCATCTTGAACCTGTTGTAAAAACTTCGCTGTCTTCTTTCTTTTTGGGCGAAAACTTTCATATTTTTGAGATTGAACATTAAACTGAACTAACTCTGCAACCAATGCACCACATTTTGGACAAATAACAATTTCTAATTTTCTGTCACGATAATTATTATCAGGCAACAGAAAAACAGTTTGAGACGGATTATAATATCCGCCACAGCAATAAATCATATATACACTCCATCCCCTTCGACTTAACGAGTTAGTCACCTTTTTCAAAAAAATCATTAAATGATTTTTTTGGACTCAAGTCTTAACTCAAATCTTATTATCATAATAACACTTGTTTTGTTTCTTGTCGATATATCGTCATGCAATATCTTTACATTTGTTAATAATTATGTTTTGGTTTACCTGTGATACTTCTCGTTATTATTGATTTTAAAGGCTCTATAAATTTGTTCTATTAATAACAATCTAATCATCTGATGAGTAAAAGTCATTTTAGAAAAGCTCAACTTTAATCTTGAAATAGCAGATACTTTCGAATGCAAACCATTAGCTCCACCAATAATAAAAACTAAATCATTAATGCCTTCATTAGATATTTCTTTCATTTTTTCAGCAAATTGTTCAGAAGAAAAAGATTTGCCTAATATTTCCAACGTTACAACATAGGAATCAGGTTTAATTTGTTGCAAAATTCTATCAGCTTCAAGCTCCTTATACTTTTCACACATTGACTCATCTAAAATTTGTTCGGCATTAACTTCTACGATAGAAAAAGAACAAAAAGAAGAAAGCCTTTTTTCATACTCTTTAATAGCTTCTTTAAGGTAATTTTCTTTAATTTTTCCAACAACAACTAATTTAATATTCATACATTTATTATAAACAATAGAACTAATTTTTTATATTAAGTTAAGAGTTCTTTACTATTTGTTTAAAACAAATATCTTTTAAGATACAATTAATAATGTTTTGAAAATAGATATTAATGGAGAGTGAAATGTATAACGTAGCTATTGTTGGTGGCGGTCCTGCTGGTATTTTTGCAGCATTAGAAATAATGAAATTAAAACCAGATTGGAAAGTTGTTTTAGTTGAAAAAGGTGTTCAAATAGAAAAAAGAAAATGCCTTTTAAGAGAAGGTTTTGACAAATGCCCTACATGTAAAAAATGTGGATTATTATGCGGTTGGGGTGGAGCAGGCGCTTTCTCTGATGGCAAACTAACTTTAACTCCTGATGTTGGCGGACACTTACTTGATTACATGCCACGCAAAAATGTTGAAGATTTAGTTAAATATACAGACGATACTTATCTTCAATTTGGTGCTACAGATGAAGTTTTTGGGTTAGATAGAGAAGCTTTTGCAGATATAGAAAGAGAAGCGACTTTAGCAGAATTAAAACTTGTTCACTCACCTGTTAGACACTTAGGAACAGAAAGAAGCTTGGACGTTCTTAAAAATATGCAAGACTTCTTAACTAAAAAAATTACTATTTTATATGATACAATCGCTAATCAATTAATTGTTGAAAATGGTCAAGTTAAGGGTTTCATCACTCAAGATGGACAAAAAATCACTGCAGAACACATTATTATCGCTCCAGGTAGAGAAGGTGCTGACTGGTTAACAAAAGAATTTAGCAAAAATAAAATTGGTATGGTTAACAATGCTGTTGACGTTGGAGTTCGTGTTGAGCTTCCTGCTCCTGTATTTGAACCAATTACAGAAAGATTATATGAATCAAAACTTATTTACCATTCTCCAACTTTCGGCGATGAAGTTAGAACATTCTGTATGAATCCATACGGCGAAGTTGTTACAGAAAACTATTCAGGTATAGCAACAGTTAACGGTCATAGTTACGCAAATTACAGAACACCAAATACAAACTTTGCTTTATTAGTATCAGAAAAATTCACAGAACCGTTCAAAGAACCTATCGCATACGGTCAACACGTTGCAAGATTAGCAAATATGCTTGCAGGTGGTGTTTTAGTTCAAAGATTTGGCGACTTATTAGATGGTCGTAGATCAACACCAGATAGAATTAAAAGTAGCATAATAACACCAACTCTATCTTGCGCAACACCTGGTGACTTAAGCTTAGTTCTTCCATACAGACAAATGACAGCAATTATTGAAATGTTATATGCATTAGATAAAATTGCCCCAGGTACTGCATCTAGATATACTTTATTATATGGGGTAGAAGTAAAATTCTACTCAGGCAGAGTAAAATTAACTAACGACTTAGAAACAGAAGGTGTTAAAAACTTATATGCTATTGGTGATGGCGCTGGTGTTACTCGTGGTTTAATTCAAGCATCTGCTTCAGGCGTACACGCTGCAAGAGTTATCTGTTCAAAATAACAAAGGGGAAATAATGGCAAGAACATTTTTATATGATGAACACGTAAAATTAAACGCAAAAATGGTTGATTTTGCAGGTTGGGATATGCCTGTACAATATACAAGTATTATTGAAGAACACAATAATGTTAGAAATAATGCAGGACTTTTTGACGTATCACATATGGGCGAAATTTTCGTTTCTGGCAATGAAGCGCTAAATTTCTTACAAACAGTTGTACCTCAAGACGTTGCAAAATTAATTGATAAAAAAGCAAGATATTGCCAATTCACAAATGAAGTTGGTGGCATTATAGATGACTTATTTATATACAAGCTTGAAGAAAACAGCTATTTATTAGTAGTTAATGCTTCAAGATTAAATGCTGACTACGAATGGTTAATCAAAAACAAAAAGAACTTTGATGTAGTAATAGACAATCAATCAGATAAATTATCTATGGTTGCTCTTCAAGGTCCAAAAGCAGGTGATATTGTTGAAAAACTTGGTTTGTCTAAAGAAAATCAACCACGAACAATGTTCATTATGCAAACAAAATTAATAGATGAAGATATTTATATTTCAAGAACAGGTTACACAGGTGAAGATGGTTTTGAAATAATCATTGCAAATGAAAAAGTTGCTAAACTATGGAATGCCATTTTAGATGCTGGTAAAGAATTCAACATACTTCCTATAGGTTTAGGCGCAAGAGATACTTTAAGACTTGAAGCTGCAATGAGCTTATATGGCAACGAATTAAATGAGACAACAACTCCTATAGAAGCTTGTCTTGCTTGGTCTATTGATAAAGATAAAGCCGAAGACTACATTGGAAAAAATATTATTCAAAATCAATTAACAAATGGTGTTGAAAGAAAATTAATCGCATTTAAAATGGTTGATAGAGCGATTGCTCGTCACGAATACCCAATTCACTTAGGTGAAGAAGAAATTGGACATGTTACCAGTGGTGGTGTTGCTCCATTTTTAAGCGAAAATATAGGACTTGGTTATATAAAAACAAATAAAAATTTAAAAATAAATGATACAATTCAAATCATGATTAGAAATAAGTTGTATAATGCAATTATAGTTAGTAAAAACTTCATTCAAAAACACAATAAAGGAAATTAGGAAAAAGGAGTAAAATTAATGTCAACTCAAAACATGTTATGTAGTAAATCACACGAATATGTATATGATGAAAATGGAAATTATGTAATTGGTTTAACAGATTATGCCATCGACCAATTAGGAGATATTGTTTTTGTTGAGCTTCCTGAAGTTGGTTCAACTTATGCTAAAGGCGATATTTTCGGAACAATTGAATCAGTTAAAGCAGCTTCTGAAATATATATGCCAATCGCAGGTGAAGTTGTTGAAATCAATGAACAACTAATCGAAAAACCAGAATTATTAAACGAAAATGCTTTCGATGAAATGTGGTTAATAAAAGTTTCTTCTGTTTCTTTCAACGAAGATTCTAAAGACCTAATCGAATACAGCACATATAAAGAAGAAGTGGAATAAAATGAATAATTTCAAAGCAAATCCTGATAATGTAATACAAGAAATGTTACAAGCAATTGGAGAAAAAGACCTTGATAGTCTTTACTCAATGGTTGATAAAAGAGCAATTATGCCTGAGCTCAAACTGCCTGAGGCTTTAAGTGAAATGCAAACTCAAAAAGCGGTTAAGGCAATGGCGAAAGAGAACAAAACTGATTATGCTTATTTTATCGGAGCTGGCGCTTATAAAAGATTTATACCAGCAGCTATTTCTCAAATTGCATCAAGATTTGAATTTAATACAGCTTACACACCATACCAACCTGAAATTTCTCAAGGTACTTTGCAAGTTATATATGAATTCCAATCTATGATTTGTGATTTAACAGGTATGGATACTTGTAATGCTTCTGTATATGATGCAGGACATGCTTGTGCTGAAGCTATTTTAATGGCTTCAAGAATTAGTGGCAAAGATAAAGTGCTTGTTAGCGAAAGTTTAAACCCACAATATATTGAAGTTATTAAAACATACACTCACGCTAACAAAATAGAAATTGAATTTGTTGAAAACAAAGACTATAAAACAAATTTATCAACAATAGAAGAAAAATTAACATCGGGTGAATACGCTGGTTTGATTATCCAAAATCCTAATTTCTTTGGTTCTATTGAAGATATAGAAAAATTATCAACAATTCAAAAGCATCAAAAAACTTTAATTATTGCTTGTTGCGATATGGTAAGTTTAGCAACATTAAAGAAACCAAACCAATATCAAATAGATATTGTTGTTGGAGATGTTCAATCTCTTGGCAATCCTGTTGCATTTGGTGGTCCTTACGCAGGTTTTGTTGCAACAATAGACAAATACAAACGTCAACTTCCTGGAAGAATCGTAGGAAGAACTGTTGATGCAGACGGCAAACAAGCATTTACATTAACCCTTCAAGCACGTGAACAACACATCAGAAGAGAAAAAGCAACAAGTAATATTTGTTCAAATCAAGGTTTATCAATACTAAATAGTGTTATATACCTTGCACTTATGGGCAAAAAAGGCTTTTCACAAGTTGCTTATTTAAGCGCTAAAAATGCACAAATTCTCGCAAAAGGCTTAAAAGAAAAAGGTCATACAATACTTAATAATGATTTCTTTAATGAATTTATTCTTGAAGTTGAAAATGCGGACAAATTTATTTCTAAATTAAAAGAAAACAATATTATCGCAGGATACAAATTAAGCGATAAGCAAATTTTAGTTTGCACAACAGAAATGAACACTATTGAGGAAATCAACGAATACATAAAATTATCGTAAGGTGAGAAATGAAATTACTAAATATTCTTGCGAACAAAAAACACATCATATATTTAGTATTAATAACTATTTTATACTTCATTTTATTTTGTCAAAATTTAGATAGTTATCATTTTTTAGATTTCTTTGAAACAAAATACACGACTATTGCAAAAGAAATGATAGCAAATAATTCGCCTTTAACACCAACATTAAATGGCGCTAATAATTTTGACACTCCACCTCTATTTTTCTGGATAATAAATATGTTTTGTTTTATTTTCGGGAAAATCGCACCAGAAATAGTTCGCATACCAAATATTTTATGCCTTTACGCAACAATGATTTTTATGTTTTTCTGCCTTAAAAAAATCATTGACGAAAGATTCGCTTTTATTACAGTAACAACCTTTATAACAAATATAGCAATAATCTTTTTTGCACATTTAGCCTCAACTGATATCTTATTTCTATCAACTACAATATCAGCTATTTTATGTGCATATTTAAACATTTTAAACGAGAAAACAGACTATAAAATTTTAGCTTTAATGCATGTAATGATAGGACTATCAACCCTATCTGTTGGCATTATTGGTTTTATTATGCCTTTTCTCACAACACATCTATTATTCTTAATAGCACAAAAAGGCAAAGAACTAATAAAGCCCAAAAGCATAATAATTTCATTCATAGCACTATCTATACTAATTTTGCCTTGGCATATTTATATGATATGCACATACGGAAATGATTTTATTAGAAACTACGTAACATTACCTAATTACAAATACTTAATAGCAAATTTAGCAACACTATTTTTTGTTATTTTCCCATACATTCTTGTATATAAAAGAAGCAGTTTTGACGTTAAAATAAACTTTGTAAAATCATTTCTGTTAAAAGTAATCAACCCGAATTTCAAAAAATTAAGAGAAATACAATGGGATAATTGCCGTTTAAAAAATAAATTTTTAGTGGCAAATACATTAACTTTAATTATCGGCTTAATTTTTGCACTAATTTTTCAATCAAAACAACCATATTTAATTTTATTTTTAATGTTCCCAATTAGTTGTATCACAAGCCATTATATTGATAATTTCCTAAAACAAAGATTTGAGAACAAAAACGTTTTTAAAATAATATCTTTAATTTGCATCATTCCAATTTTAGCAAGTATTTTCTTAATTTTTAGCAACCATAATACTTTTGGAATTCAAAAAGAAATAAAAGAAATCTTCTTTATGCCAATTGTTATTATTTCATACATAATACCAATTTTTGTAATTCTTTTCTGTATCGTAAAAAATAAAATAATGCTTATCGTTACATATTTAATTACAATGATTTACTTATCTGGAATAATAACACCATATATATACACTTTTATTAGTACAACTACTGGTGAAAACGACTTAATTAATTTTGCTACAATTACAAAAAATCAAAACAAAAAGCTTCTTTCATTTATTTCTAAACAAAAATATATTATTACTTATTATTATGATAAGAACGTAGAATTTCACAAAAATACAGACTACGATTTTCTGAAAGAATATATGAAAAAAAACCAAGAAGCTAACGTAATAATAAAAATAAAAGATTTAAATGATATTGAAAAAGAACAGATCAACTACAATTTGGTAGCAACAGGAAAAAAATATTGTTTAATAGAATATAGTCCTGATACTATGATAGAAGAAGAAGTAGAAATAACAACTTATTGATATGATAAAAAATTTCTTTTTAAAACTAATAAACATTTACCAATTTTTTTCAAAATATACACCTGCAAGATGCAGATTTTACCCAACTTGTTCTGAATACACAAAACAAGCCATAATAAAATATGGCATACTTAAAGGTGGTTTTTTAGGAATAAAACGAATTTTAAAATGCCATCCGTTTCATCCGGGCGGTTATGATCCAGTTCCTTAACAAATGTTAAATTGATATATTCTTTTTATATAAAAACACTTTAAAAATAAAAAATTAAATGCTATAATTGTAGCGAAAGGTAAATAAGTAATGATAGCACCATTAATTGCACAACAACAAAGCTTATTAGCAACAAACAATATGGCAGTAGCCCAAATGATGATGGGTTCTGATGCTATGCTATCAAATATTTCTTTTGGTAATAGCCAACCAATAAAACCTTCTTTCTCTGCACTTTCAGCAGACGTTTTTGAATTACAAAATAAAGCTAACGAAACAAAAATAGCTGCTTCAAATAGTTTATATGATTCTATCGTAAAAGCAATTGCTAAAAATATTCAAAGATCTACACCAAAATACGGTGGTTTGAATACAAAAGCATAATTTTTTGTATACGTAAAAAATATGATTTGAGCCTTCCTCATAATATGCTATAATCATCTTTAGAGGAAAGTTGAGTATGCAAAAATTTAAAAAACAAAAAAATACAGTTCCTAAATTACCATTACTTGCTTGTATTGTAATTTTGGGTGCTATTATTACGTATCTATTTCACCCTATGTTTAACGAAGAGAAAACCACTCCAGTAAAAACAACAAAAATAAAAAAAGAAACAAAAAAACAAACAACTCAACAACCCGTGCAAAAAGAACAAAAATCAAGTTCACAACAATCAAGTTTATTTGCAAAATACTATAACCCAAATAAAGTTGCACCAACAATCAAACAAGAAGAGAAAAAAACTTACGTTAACTTCTACTCTCTTTTAGACAAATTAAAAACTTTACCAATTAATAAAAAAGAAACTGTTTCAACAATTGTAGGAGAATTATTAAAATTCAAACAATATCCTGCAAATATTATTAACGTTGAATTTGAGAATATTCCTCAAAGTGCAATTAACAACACAGAAACTATTACAATTGCATATTTTGATTATGAAAAAGGAATAATAAAAGTAAACGAACTTGCACTATCTCAAATTACAACCCCAGAATTAATTGCTGTTATTGCACACGAATTAGACCATTTTGATACAATAGCAAAAATATACAAAGGATTAGATTTAAAAAGTCAAACATCAATTATAACTGACTATGTACAAATGCCAAATCCTTTTAACAAAACATTTTGGAGTAAAGCAAGTGAATACGCGAATTCAACAACTATTAATTTAGAAGAATATCTTTTTGAGCTTGTTAAATACATTAATAAAGAAGAAATACATACTTTAAGTATTTACCCATATTTAAACCAAATAGCAACTCACACAAATAATATTTTAGAAAAAAGAGCCTATAAAACATCTGACGATATAATTGATTATTACAAAATACAAAAACCAAAAGAATCAATACGACTTTTCGCGGAAGATTTTGAAAAAATCGACAATAAAATAACTTCTGTACTAAAACAATACAAATATCTGTCAGAAGAACAAGAATGTATATTTGATTATTTCTTAATTCAAGCATTAATTGAAGAAAATCCACGATACAAAACCTTGTATCAAGAAATTACTTTATACAATAACTCTGATATGACACCAATTCTAAAAAAATTCTTAGAAGAAAATAAAGAACTATTCACAATAGATCAAAAAACTCAAAATAACTCATTCGCAAAAATTACAGATATAATCAAAAAAATTCAAACAAAAACCGATGCAACTATAACAAGTGATATTATTCTTAAATCAATGGAATATAAAATAAACACAATTAAAAATAATATTCACAAAGAATCAACTAAAGAAGTGCTTAAAAAGAAAATTCTGAATTACATTAAGTTCGCAAAAGAAATAAATATGCTAACTCCAGAAATTGAGTTAGATTATCTAATCACTTTAATTTGTTTAGAAAATAATATTTATACAAACAATACAAATTCTTTCCATTCTTTCTACTCAAATGTTCCAAAAGAATTATATGATCTGTATAAAATAGAAAACAAACTACAAGAAGCACAAAATAACGCTTCAAGAGAAGATAAAGAATTATTAGCGAAAAAAGAAGAAAAACTAAAAAAATTCGCTTTCTATAAAGAAATCTACAAAAATGCTGCATTTATAGAAGAAAAAGAAAACAACTATAACGAAATGGAAGATGCAGAAATTTTAAAAGATTTAGTTGAAAGAAATAAAATTAATATAAAAATATAGTGTAATAAATATTTTTATGTTTTAATTTAAGAAAAAGAACCGAGAAGAAAAATGTTAAAAATTTACAAAACAGACGAAAATAAAAAACTAAATAAGTTGAATATAAATGAAGCTGTTTCAGGTTCTTGGTTCAGCTTGATTAATCCTACAGAAGAAGAGATTAAACAAGTTTCATTGGTTTTAGGTTTAGAAGAAGACTTTTTAAGAAATTCATTAGACTTAGATGAAAGATCTCGTATTGAAATCGAAGATGGCAATATGCTTATCATCACAAACCTACCAATTATGACAGAAGACGGTTGTTTTGATACATTACCTTTAGGTATTATCTATACTCCAACTTCTATTATTACTGTATGTTCAAGAGATAACAACATTTTGTCTTCTTTTAGAGAAAAAACTTCTTATTCTTTTGATACAAGAAACAAAACAGAATTTATGCTTAAGATTTTGTTCACTTCCGTTAAAGTATATTTAAAATATTTAGATATGATTAATAGAACAACAGATCAAATTGAAACAGAATTACAAAAAGCTACAAACAATAAAGCATTATTCCAATTAATGGAAATCCAAAAAACTTTGGTTTATTTCTCAACAGCTTTAAAAGACAACGATATTGTGTTGCAAAAAATAATGAAATTAACGAAATCAACGACAATCAAATATTTAAAAACAACTGAAGAAGATATTGACTTACTTGAAGACGTTATTATTGACACAAAACAGGCCATAGAGATGGTTGATATGCACAGAATGATTTTGGAAGCAATGATGGAAGGTTTTGCATCTATTATTAACAACAACTTAAACCAAGTTATGAAATTCTTAGCAGCAATTACAATTATCTTATCTATTCCAACTATGATTGGTGGTTTATGGGGAATGAACGTACCTGTTCCATTTGGCAATAATCCATTCGGATTTTTAATCGTTGTTTTAGTTGCAATAATAACTTCTGTTGTTGTTGTATTCTACTTTAGAAAAAAAGGTATGTTCTAAAAACAGATAGAGGTCATATTTGAAAAAGAAATCTATTTTAATTGTTTTTAGTGAAAAAAGATTGGCCGAAATTACTTCTAAGAAGATTAATTTACTTAGAAGCGATGATAAAATCACATTTGTTTCATACGATGATGTAAATAACGTTGGCAACAAAATTTCCCCATCAATAGTAATTGTTTGCCATAGCAATATTAAATCATTATCAATAATTGACGAAATAAAAAAAATATTCATAGCAGAAAAACCGCCAATTATTTTAGTTACAGAAAAAACAAGTGAAGATATTTTTATAGATGCTTACGAAAAAGAAATTGATGATTTCTTTTCTATAAATGATTCTGAGCCTATTATTTTAATGCGAATTTTAAATGCTATAAAAAAGGGCAAAATACAAAAAAACATAAACATCAAAAATGAAATACTAATTTCGCAAAACTTTTTAGATGCAAATAACGAAATATTCAAAAAAGATTATGCATCAAATATATTAACTAATCATTTTAACAAAATAACAGATGAACAAATAGAAAATTCTGTTTTCTTACACTTAACAATGCAAAAAGAAGAAAACTCAAATATTAATTTAGTTGAAATTGGCAGTATTCTAAAAAACACAATAAGAGAAACAGATATTATTACCTACGGAAATAATAATAGTTTTAATATTATTTTAGAAAATATAGATGAAGAACAAACCATTAACTTAGTAAATAAAATAAATAAGAATTTAGAACATAAATATTTAATATATTACACAGCCATAAAAATAACAAAAAATTATAATGAAACAATAAATGCTCTTACTTCACTAATTAATATGCAAATTACTGATAAAGAATATTTTATCTTTATTAATGATATTGAAGAAATGGAGCTATCTGCAATAATTCAAACTCAAAAGCAAAAAGAAAATATTTCTAAAATAGAATTTATTAAAAACATTGAAAATATTATTGCGCCTGTATTCTATCAAATGCAAACTAAATACAGCGAGCGTTTAAATTATGCTGAAATTAATTATTATATTAATAATTCAGCAAACAAATTTACAATAAAAAAAGATGAAATAACAAATGAATTATCTATAACTTATCCAACAATAGAAAATATAATTATTGATGTTAACCAATTTTTAAACAATAATATAGTAAAAGAAAGAAAAATAACTTATCATACAGAAGATTTTACCGAAGATAAATTAGTTGAAGAAATCGAAAAAATGATAAAAGATTTTATAGAAGCAGATAGTATAAACACGATAAATAAAGAAACCTATGAAACAAAATAACAAAATATTAATATCATCATCAGTAAAAAAAGATTTAAAAGAATCTATTGCATTAGCCAAAGAATTAAATGTTGGAGTTGAAATCAGCAGACTTCCGATATACAAAACTCCACAATTAACGTTAGAACAAGCAATTGGCATTCTAAAAGATGCTCTAAATGGTTTTAATAATAGAATAACTTTGCACGCAATGTTTTCTGATGTAAATATCGCAGGCCAAGATTTATTATTGAGAGAAGTATCTCAAAAACGCTTAATGCAATCATTTGAAGTTGGCAAAGCACTAAAAGTTGATACGATTTTATTCCACACAGGAAATAAAGGAACAAAACACTCTGGTTCAATTTATAATTTCAAAAAGAATTTTATTGCATACTGGAAAGATTTCATAAAAGAATTTGAAAAAGCAAATATAACTGCAGTATTAGAAAATGTTTTTGAAGATACTCCGGAATTTTGTTATGACTTATTTGAAGGCATCAATTCACCAAATTTAAAATTAGCTTTAGATACAGGACACGTTAATCTATATGCACCTAAAACTAACATTATTGATTGGATTAATTTATATGGTGAAAATCTTTACCATATGCATATTCATAACAACTTCCAAACAAATGACGATCACTCAAATTTACAAAATGGCACATTAAATTTTGAAAAAATTTTAACGACTATAAAAGAAAAACAATTAAACCCTTCTTTTGTTTTTGAAATGTTCACAGAAGAAGATATAAGAAAAAGTTTAGACTACTTCAACAAATTAATGTTCTAATTTTATTTCTTTCAAACCATATCCGTTTAAATCTATTTGAACTTGAGTAGTATCTATAGAAAGAAGTTCTGATCTATCTTCATTAGAATCAATACTCCAAGTTCCTAAAAATAAAGGATTATCCATTGTAAATGCATATGCATACACAATCATTCTATCTGGTTCATTTTTATCCCATCCTACAGGGAAAATATCCCACATATAATCTTTTAAATCAATACCCTTTTGACGCCAATAATAAATAATTGCTTCACGAACAGCAGTCAAACGTAATATTTTTTTTGTTTCAAAATTATAAACAACCACATTTGTTTGCCAAGTTTGCTCTAAATTAGAACCAACTTTTTCTTTAAAGGCAATTTTTGTACTATCCTTAGACCAATCAATTGGGAATAACGTTTTAAATTGATTTTGTTGGATATTTTCAAGTCCAACAGAAAAAAGTGGGTCCATTTGTTGTTGCATTACATTTGTATTATATAAAATTTCATAAGCATCTTTTCCATTTTCAATTGGAATATAAAATGCATGAGAAGCTGTTTGTGAAAACATTCTTAAGAACACACCTTGAGTGTATACCATTTTTGTTTTATCTGGAGATAAAATTCCAGGAGAATTTGCCTTACTATTAGCAACAATCTTTCTTAAATCAAGATTTCTTTGTCCTGGTGGAGTATTATACCTAACAACTCTAAATTGAGGATTAGGCAAAATAATATCATCTTCTTGATTAAATACAGGAGTTGGAATAATAAAATCTTTTCTCTTCTTTTCAATAGCCAATTTAAAATAATCGTCCATTGTAATTGGTTGACCTGATTTATCTATATTATGCAAATATATTTTTTTAGTAGGACGTAATTTAAACTTCGCTCTAATCTTCTCACTCATAGTACGAGGATCACGGACTTTTTTCTCTTTAACAAAATCTTCAGGATTTAATGGTGGAGTAGAAAGATATAAAGGATCAGGACCGTTATCCTTTGCTACGGCAACAAAAGAAAAAATCAATAATAGAAATAACAATATTGCTTTTTTCATTAAACCAAACCCTCTTTTACTGCTTGGATAGTTGCTTGAGTACGATTTGTAACATACAATTTTTGCAAAATACTATGTACATGAGCTTTTGCTGTATGCAAAGTTATAACTAATTCTTTAGCTATTTGTGCATTATCCAAACCTTCCACAATTAAAGCTAAAACTTCAAGTTCTCTACCTGTTAAACCATATAAATTTTTTGCATCTTTATTTACTGAAGTATTATCTACTTTAAGAGTAGAAGAAGGAATTGTTTGTCTTCTTACATTAGATAATACCAACTTTGCAATTGCAGGATCAAGCCAAGCAGTACCATCTGCAACAGCCTTTATAGCACTAATTAATTGTTCTTCATTAGCACCCTTCATAATATAGCCATCAGCACCGGCAGATAATGCATCAAAAACAACATCTTCTGATTCTCTTGATGTAAAAATTAAAACTTTTGTATTTTGATTAACTTTTTTTATTAATTCAGTTGCTTGAATGCCATCCATTTCAGGCAAGCCAACGTCCATAAGCACAACATCAGGATTTAATTTAGAGGCCATTTGAACCCCCATTTTACCTGTTTCAGCTTCGCCAATCAATTCAATATCTTCAGCATTATCAAAGACAACAGACAAGCCTAACCTTACCATTTTATGATCTTCAACAAGTAAAACTTTTATACTCATAGAATAGCCTCTTCCTTATAAATTACAGCATCTAAAAGAACAAAGAAGAATTCACTACCTTTTCCTTTGTCACTTTCAAGCCAAATTTTTCCACCATGTGCGTCAATTATCTGTTTAGACAAATATAAACCCAAACCTGTACTAATAGAACGTTTTTCTTGTGTTCCTTGAGAGAAACGTTTAAATAATTTTGGTATATCTTGTTTAAAAATACCTTCACCATTATCTTTTACAGAAAATCTTAAATCTTTTCCATCTATTGCAGCTTTAATTTCTATTTTTCCGCCTTCTTGAGTATATTTTATTGCATTTCCCAACAAATTAATTATTACTCTTCTAATTTCATTTTTATCAGCAAAAATAGGTGATTTATCAAGAGAAGCAACAATTTTATCAATTATTTGATTTTTCTTCTGTGCAATAGGTTGAACTTGATTTATACATTCATCTATTAAATCTTCAAAAGAAAATTGAGTTTTTACAAGCTTTAATCTACCTGCTTCATATTTATAAACCTCAAGCAACGTATTCACTAAGCCTAACATATCTTCATTACTGCTTTTCATTGTTTCTAAAAACAATTTTTGTTTATCAGTTAAATCACCCAATCTTCCATTTAGAAAATATTCCAAAGTTTGAATAGAAGCCAAAGCAGGTGTTCTCAAATCATGGGTTAATGTCGCAATAAAATCTTCTCTTAATCTTTCCATTTCTTTTTGCAAGTTAACATTTCTGATAACAAAAACATACTTGCCAATATTTTCATTTTCTCTTGGTGGAATAAAAGCAGAGCTTATTTCTACAGGAATAATTTTGCCATTTACAGCATTTGTTACATCAATTTCACGTAGTAATTTTTCTTCTTTAGTACCAAAAATTTCTTGCCAATTTAAATCTTTTGCAATAAATAATTCTTGAGCATTTTTACCTAAAAACATTTCTTCTGAAAGTCCAAACAAAGTTTCGCAAGCCGGATTTGCTTCTATAACATTACCTTCTTCAGAAAAAATAATTATTCCATCAGCACAATTATTAATTACTGCAGACAATTGTTCATTCATCTCTATAATATGAGCTGTTTTTTCTTTAACTAAATCTTCTAAATGTGATGAATATTCTTGTAATTGAAGATTTTTTTCTTGTAATGATGTAATTAACGTGGAACGCTCATAAGCATTCTTTATTGTCATAATCAAATCATCATTATCCCACGGTTTTTCAATATACTTATACAAACCAACTTCATTAATTGCTCTTATAGCATTTTCTTTATCTGCATATCCTGTTAGCAAAATCATACTTGCATTTGGCATTAATTCTTTTGCAGCAGATAAAAATTCCAAACCATTAATCTCCGGCATCATATAATCAGAAATAATTACATCACGTGGATTTTCTTTCAAATAATTTAAAGCATCTTTTGCACTATTAAACAGCACTACATCAGCAAAATCTTCCAACATAAATAAAGATTTCAAAGAAGAAGTAACTAAATTATCATCATCTAAAACTAATATTTTATACGCAAAAGACATCTACACGCTATCTCCCTACCAAAATAATAATTTAGAAACTATAAATAGACAAATATTTTACAAATATTAAGCTAAGAACTATATGTTTCCTGAATTTCTTTTTGCTTTTTCAATAAATCTTCAATTGTAGAATTTAATAATTTAATTTCTGATTTTAATCTTTCAATTTGCTCAGGAATTCTTATATGATTATGCTTATCATTCATACTTCTTAATTTTGCTGAAAGTTCTTCAACTTTTTTCTCTGCTTCTTCTTGAGTCATTACAGAACAAGTTTGTTGCAACGATATTCTTACTTTTTGATATTCAGAAAGTTGTTTTTGAGCGTCAAACAATGCTCTATCCGCTTTTTCTTTGTGAGATCTTAAAGTATTTCTTTTTAAATCATTTTTATAAATAATAGTAAGCGGATTATTTTCAATTTCTTCTATACGTCTTGCTAATTCAACCCTTGCTGCATCATTAATAATTGATTTTGTTGGACTTCCACCACCATTAGGATTACCCAAAGACTGCAAAGCACTTGTATAAGCAAGATAATCAGAATGTTGTTTTCTTACTTCTTCAGAAAAATCTTCTGCTTTTTTATCAGAAACAGGAATAGAAGAAATTTCTTCCTTCAATTGAGCTATCTGTGCTTTTAATTCTTCAATTAAATTCTCTTTTTCTACAATCTGCGCTGTATTCATTTTTAAAGATTTATGAGAATTTACCAATCCATCCATTTTAATTTTTTCTTGTTGAACAACATCATATGGATGGAATTGTTCATCAAGAACGGCTATTTCTTTTTCTAAATTAGATTTACTTATTTGTTGCTCTTTTATTTGAGTAGCCAAAGTTGCAAGAATACAATTATATGTTTTAATTCTTTCTTCTCTATCTTTTGGCTTTAACATATCTTTTTTCTTGTCACCTTTTTCAAGAGTAACTAAATTATTTGTAATTCTACCTCTTTTATTAGAAAGTTTTTCTAAAACACTTTCAACATCATCTAACTGCGTTTGCAATGTTATTCTTTTTAACATAGCTTGGAATTCTGGATCATCTTTATATTCAGCCAAAGTCAATTCTAATTCGGCGATTTCTTCTTCTTTTTGAGCAATCTCTTCTTTAGAAAACTCTATTGCAGATGAAATAGATTCATTACAAGCTTTTATTCTTAAATCAATAGAATTTAATTCATTTTGTGTTTCATTTCTTTGAAGGTTCAATCTGTTAAATAAATTCAAAACACTAATTGCACCCATTCTTTTCATAACACTATCCTGAGAAGAATCTAAGAAATGAACAGCTGCATATTGGAATTTTTCTTCTGGCATATTTTTCTTTATTGATGGGAACATTGCATAAAATTCTTGGAAAGAAATACCTTGTTTTAAATCATGATTACAACAATAACAAGCTTCAACCAAGTTAATATCAGAACTATTATTATCTTGATTCATATTTTGTGGAGAAATATGATCGATAGTTCTTTGTAGCGGTTTTAAATGTTTTGAAATTTCCTCGTATGCTTCTTCTTGATTCATACCATATACTTGGTCTAAAACAGTTTCACATCTCATATAAGGTTTATTTGCTGTTAACTCTAACAAATGATTAAAATAATC
>JAZSQW010000179.1:0-3155 GCA_045538205.1 Candidatus Avigastranaerophilus sp.
ACACCGATGGCATAAATGTCTGTTTTAGGCGAAGATGAACCAAAACCGTATTGCTCTGGAGCTGCATAACCTTGCGTTCCGATTAATCTTGTATCAGAGTCGGAAGTCTCGTTATAGTGTTTTGCGGCATTAAAATCAAGCAATACAACATTATCAATACCAAAATCATTTAGCATTTGAAGTTTTTCATCAAGTGATAATATCAAAGAAACATTATTATCAGTTAAATAATTAATTGGATGTTCTTTAAAAATAATTACAGTAGAATCAACATTTTTTTCTTTTGCAATGTTTATTGTATTTTTCAACACAACTTTATGCCCTAAATGTAAACCATCAAAGAAACCTAAAGCTAAAGAAGAATTATTAAGTTGTGTCAATTCTTTATAAATTTGCATAAAATAATTATAGACAAAAATCAAATAATGGTGAATACTAATTATATAAATATGACAAGAAAATGTAATTATAATAATTTTAATAATCATATAAAATTTCCATATCAAAAAATTTGGCGCCGCTTCTTTGGTGTATTCTTTGATAAGGAAGAAAATTGTAATGTAAAATTATTTACTTTTGCAGATACAACTGAAGTTATAATGCAAGTAAAACCATTAAAACAAGAAACTACTTGCTATAAATTGGAAAAAACGTCAGATTGTATATGGCAAACAAAATTAACAAAAGAACAAATAAAATCAGGTGACAGATATAGATTTATAATTACTCGCAAAGATAAAACAGTACAAGTTAAAGACCCTTGTTCTATGTGGCAAGATTCATACTTCAAATGGTCAAGAGCGTATAATCACAACCTTTTCAAATGGACTGATGATTATTGGCAAGAAAATAAAAATCCAGAAAAAGTTAGTAGATTATCAACAAATAACAATATTTTAGCTGATGTTAAATCACTTAGAATATATGAGTTGCACATTGGAACTTTTACAAAAGAAGGCACATTTAAATCTGCAAAAGAAAAATTAAATTATATTGTTGATGAATTAGGCTTTAATGCTATAGAAATAATGCCTGTCGAAAACACATACTCGTTTAATTGGGGATACGATGGTGTTGATAAATATGCACCAAATAATACATATGGAACGCCCGATGACTTAAAAGATTTAATTAACTATGCACATAAAATTGGCTTAAATGTAATTATGGACGTTGTTCCAAACCATTTAGGACCTGATTTAGCAGAGCTACATTTAACAGGTCCATATACAGACGGCACAAACTGTTTTGGATTTAAATTCAATTTTGAAAACCAATACGGAGAATTAACAAGAGACTACATTATAGGTAGCTGTTTAAATTGGATTATGAACTATCATTGCGATGGTTTAAGAGTTGACATGACAAAGTTTATGGCAAGCGATTATACAATGAAACAAATGGCTGCTGAAATTAACTTCTATAATCCTGATGCATTCTTAATTGCTGAAGATGGAAGAGATAATGATAGTAGAGTTACAAGAGTTTTTCCGCAAAAAGAAATTGATGAGAATGAACATAATCACGAAAAATACATTGAAAAAATAAAGAAAAATTCTATTTCATTAAATTCGTTAGGCTTCGATTCAGAATGGGATTTTGTTTTCCACAAACAAATTGCATCAACAGTTTTAGGTGCTTGGGAATGGTGGAAAAAAGATATTAATAACTTTGATAAAACTCTAAATTCAGCACAAAGCAGAGTTAAATATGTGATGAGCCACGATGAAATAGGAAATATTGATGGTACAAGACTTATTACAAAAATAATTACAAATGAATTAAATCTATATAACAACGTAGTTACTGATAGTCATAGTGATAAATGCAAAATTTCAGCACAAGCAGGGCACGAAATTCTAAAAGCGCTTATCACCGGTAAATTAGATACAATGTCTGAAATCGAAAAAATAGAATTTTTCAACAAGATAAAAGTATCAAAAGCTTTTTCAACTGAAGAAATTTTTGAAAAATACTTAAAAGCTATAAACATGCACAAAATGGCTTTTGGAAAAATTTATTCAATTCCTGGACCTAAAATGGTTTTTCAAGGCGATGAAGATGCGAATTTAGCACACTTTAAATTCTTTAGAAAATTTTCTACAGGTCCTGAACCTTATTTATTAGAGAAAGGTTCCAAGCCAGGAATTGACGCAATGTTGGATTCAAAACTAAACGCAATAGATGTTAGCGAAAAATACTCTTACATAAATGATTCTGTAAGAAAATTTGTTGCAGACTTAAATAAAATCAACAAAAACAATATTTCTTTATCTTCAGGATACATTGTTAAAACGTACTTAAATGAAGACGATGATGTTCACGCTATTCATTGCAAAAAAATATATAATGAAATTTTCTCAATTTCAAATTTCTCAAATGTACCATATTACAAGAGTTATGGAGTACTTTTCCCTAAAGGAAATTGGAAGGAAATTTTGAACTCTGACGATATAAAATATACAGGTGAAGGCAAATATACCAACCCGAAAATTTTCACAGAAAAATATAATTATATTTCTGTACCTGCATATGGAACAATAATTTTTGAAAAAATAAATTAAATTCTTTCAATTACGTAATTAATTGCGCCACGATTTTCATCAAAAACAGTTTTAGCATTTTCACAATATTGCTTGTATTTATCACTGTTTTCATAAAAAGAATGTAATTCAGACTTAAACTCTTCTTCAGAGTTAACAATAACAGCACATTTTTTTTCTGTAACTATTTTATATACATCTTTAAAATTAAAAACTGTAGGTCCAGAAATAACAGGTTTTTCCCAAATATTAGCTTCTAAAGGATTATGACCACCTGTTTGTGAAAAACTACCGCCAATAAATGCAATATGACAAATAGAGAATAATTTAGCCAATTCACCCATAGTATCAAGCAAAATTATTTCGTTATCAACAAAATTATCATTATTAGAACGTTTACCCCACTTATAACCAGAAATATTCAATAATTCAGAAACTTCATCATATCTTTGTGGGTGACGAGGAACTAAAAGTAATTTTGCATCATCATAATCATTTTTAATGAAATTAAATGCATTTAAAACAATTTCATCTTCACCTTTATGAGTGCTTGCACCAATAAACAAACGGAAATCTTTTGTTTTTAACTCATCTTTATACTTTTTTATTTCT